>JACMMA010000115.1 GCA_014379275.1 Armatimonadota bacterium
TACTCCTTGTCCACGCCGAGGTCAAACGAGATCGTGTCCACCCCAATGCCACTGATCTTTCTTTCGCGGAGCAGGAATTCGCACGTTTCCGGTGTGAACCCGGGGAAATGCATCGTCTGGGTGGCGTCCATGTTCAGGAACTCTTTCGCGTTTTTCGCCCGCGCATCCCATCCGCTCCACATGAAAACTGCCGCGCCCTGCGGGAGTCGCCCATGGCGTTTCTCCCACGCCAGAATATCGTCGGGTGTCAGCGGCGCGTCATGATTTTTGGCGACTTTGGCGCGAATATCGATCACGGCGAGCGGGGCAATCAACGTATTGGCGGGCACCGCTTCCAGATTGGGTTGCCCGATGGCGAAGTGGCTGGGCGCGTCTATATGGGTGCCGTTATGCTCGATCAATTCCCATTTGTTCGCGAATACACCGTTCTTTTCCATCGTAGCGATCGTCTCCTGACGGAACGGGAATGTCAGACCAGGGATCGGGATGATCGGGAACGCGGATGATAGGATGTGGGTCATATCCACGATGCTATTGGCGGATAGGAGACGGCGAGGGCGCTTCGCGGGCGGCGCGGCGACGGCGGTAGTCGCCATTCCCACCGCAGTGAGTGCGAGGAGTTCGCGGCGGGTCAAACCTGCCAACGCCTGCTGTATAATAGTCGGGGCGCACATAGTAAGCTACTCTTTTCTGCAACGGATCGGTGTCAAACGATTTTCCCATGTTGCTTACAAAAAAACAAGTACTTACTATAAAGTAAGTACATGGCAGATACGAAACCATTCATCTTCAACTGTCCCGTCGAAGCCGCTTTAGAGGCGATCGGCGGGAAATGGAAACCGGTCATCCTGTGGCATTTGAGCCAGCGGGAGTACCGTTTCGGCGAATTGCGCCGGGCGATTCCCCGCGCTACGGAAAAGGTGCTTATCGAGCAGTTGCGGCAGTTGGAGCGGAGCGGGGTCGTTTCGCGGGAGGTTACCGGGACGGTTCCCCCGGCAGTGACCTACTCCCTGACCGAACACGGACACACGCTCAAGCAGGCGATTTTTTCGGTGAGCGAATGGGGGTTGCTCCACGCGGAAAAGATCGGCGCACAAATCTTAATCGTAGACCGGGCGCGGGACTGAGTGAGGGAAACGTAGCAGTAAATACCGGCGGGTGCTCCAACGCCCGCGTGCATCACGATTAACGTTCACAACCCACGCTTAGAATCGGGTGTCTAACCAGTATGCAAGCACAGCGCGTCCGCCCGAGGTTTTACTTCACGCGATTGGCCGTCGCCGATCCGGGCGTTGAGTCGGAACTTTACGGCGCGGTGCCGCGCCGTGTCGAGAGCACCGCCCACAGCCATAAAGCGCGCATCCGGTTCGCGAATGTCGTCGCGGGATTGTTACTAATCGCGTACTACATGCAGCGTTCGTCCGGACCGGGCGTAGACCCGGTGGCGTGGCTTTTCGTCGGGGTTGCTGCCATGGTCATCGCCGCATGGCTGGGTGCGGAAAGTCGGGTACGCCGTAGCCGTCATTTCCTGCAAACAGGGTACGCGGCGAAGGCGACCGTGGTTAATTTTGAAACGTCGGATAACAGTACCGTGGTTAATTTTGAAACGTCAAGCAGCAGTATCGGGTATGTCGACGTCCGGTACGTGTACGCCACGATGGCGGGCGAAAGCGCAACCGGCTACCTGGTCCTTCCGTTCGAGGACGCGACTCGCGTAGGCGGGTTCGCGGTCGGAACTACGTTCACCGTGCTTTTGAATCCGACCGAACGCTATGATGTGTTGCCCTATTTCCAGGTGTATGGCGTGGAGATTCCTGGTGCGGCTCCGGTGCGAACCATGCCCCCCGTCGGGAGCATATAAACCGGTCATCACGGGTAATTAAAACACCCCGGTCTTCGAACCGGGGTGTTTTAATGCCGTGATGCCTATGCCCTCGGTGGGTCGATCTTTTTGTAGTCACTCGGCGGAGCGAACAGGGAATCGGGAAGAGGTGCTTCGCTGATCTGGTCCGTTTTCGTCACCGATTCAAACGGCTCTTTCGGGGCACCTGTCTCAATGACGGACGCGAGGGTCGTGGATTGTGTTTCTTCCAGCACGAACCCCTTGATGGTCGCCAGTTTGTCCGTGACCGGCTTTAGCCCTTTGCTCAGTTGCGGGGGCAACGCGGCGAGAAGCGCGACGCGCGATTGTTTGGGGGTCCCCACCCCGGTACCGATTGCGTCCGACACCCACTGGTCGCCCTTCATCGTGAACGTCGCTAGCGGTGTTTGCGAACCCGGTAGTGTCATTCGGATCGTGATCGTGTAGCGATAATGGCGGGAATCTTTGCCGTTAAGGGGCTTCGTTTCCGCGGTGTCGGTAACATCCGCCGACCCGGCAAACTCCGGCACGAGACCTTTATCGGCGGCGGCTATTTCCTTCGCGGTATCCACGACGAAATAGGTTTTCGCTTTCGCGTCTAGCACGGTGAACGTGTTGCTCACGTCATCAAAAATGCGGATTACCCCGCCCGACTCGACGCGCCGCTTGTCGCCTTTGTAATAGGTGACGGTTTTCGTTTTGATCTTCCCGGCTTTGGGCGGCTCCGCGCCCGCGAACAAAAGAAACGGGTCCGCGCCTTTCGTTTCGACCGTTTGTTCCAACTTCAGGTCGGCACGGGCGGAATCCGCCGTCATCCCGAACACCGCCGTCGCGGCGGCAAAAACTACCGCTCCTGTTTTGATTCGCATAAACTATAGACTCCTTAGTTCTCGGGGAACGAGCATTCCCACGACTCCGCCGTCTGTAAGGGCGGAGTATCCTTGCTGTGTTCCCCGATTACCTCCGCCCGAATACTTCCCGGTCAAAATGTATCCGGGGAGATGCCCGCAGTTATTCTTTGGTTCCGGGAGCCTTGACCTTTTTGTAATCCGATGGCGGAGCGAACAGCGCTTCCGGCAACGGTTCTTCACTGAGCAGTGTCGTGATCGTTTTTCGCACGATAGGTTCTTTACCCATCTTATCGTTATAGCCCGCACCCACCGTGCTGCCGAGCGACGTTTTGGAGGACGCGGTAGCTTCGAGCGGAAACCCCTTCATCGTCCCCATTTTTTCCGTAATGGTTTTCAAACCCTTCCCGAACCCGGACGGTAGATCCGCGAACGCGGGCAGGGCGATCCGTTTCGCGAACGCCTGAGAGTCGGGCATTTCCGCCATCCATTGATCGCCGCTCATCGTAAACGTCGGAAGAAATCCCGCCATCATCGCGGGAGCTTTCGGGTCTTTCATCGACAATTTGAGAGTCATCACGTAGGAGTAATGGTGCGCCTTTTTGCCCAGGATATTCTTTTCTTCTTTTAGATCGGTGACGGCCACATCACCATTCAGTTCCGCCATCTTCATCATTTCTGCCATCGGGTCAGAGTCATCCGTCTTCGTAGGTTCTGCCGAAGACGCTTCATAGAAGGTTTTCTTCTTGGGGTTGAGAAAAAGCGTCTTTTCGGTCGCGGTATCGTGGATGATGACCACATCTGCGGTTTCGGTCCGCTGTTTACCGTTTTTGTAGTACGTCACCGTTTTTTCCGTGGTCGGTGCCGCCGTAGTTATCTTCCCGTTGTCCATCTTGGGTACCCCGCTGACGGTCACTGTCTGCTCCAGTTTCAGATCGGCACGGGCATCGGACCCGAATGCCGCGCACAAGCCGAGAGTGGCAGCGATCATCGCCGCGCCTTTTTGTTTGAACACCATGAATAAACTCCTCGCTTCCTTTCAAATACTGAGACGCGCCGGTGATAATACCTGAAGAATCACGGCAGAGTATGTCCCATTCGTTCCCGCTTCGTATCGAGATACCGGATATTGTGGATGTTTGGTTCGGACACGAGCGGCACGGTTTCCACAATCTCCAGGTCGAAGCCTTCGATGCCCGCCTTTTTTGCCGGGTTGTTGGTTAACAGCCGGAGCTTTTTCAAACCCAGATCGGTCAGGATCTGCGCCCCAATCCCGTAGTCGCGCAGGTCCGCTTTGAAGCCCAGTTGCTCGTTCGCGTCCAGCGTGTCCGCGCCCTGATCCTGCAATTCATACGCCCGCATCTTGTTGACCAGCCCGATACCGCGCCCCTCCTGCTCGATGTATAACAGAACGCCGCGCCCGTCATCGGCGATCATTTGCAGAGATTGGTGTAGTTGGTCCCCGCAGTCACAGCGTAACGAATCCAAGAGGTCGCCTGTGACACACGACGAATGGATGCGCACCAGGACCGGCTCGCCGTTCTCCACGTCGCCCATGGTGAACGCGACGTACTCCGACTTGTCCACATCGGAGCGGTACGCATGGGCGACAAACTGCCCATACTTCGTCGGCAGTTGCGCCACCGCCAACTTATGCGCCAGCTGCTCCGTGCGCCGCCGGTAGCGTATCAAGTCCGCGATGGTCACCAGTTTCAGGTCGAACCGTTCGGCGAGCAAGGCGAGTTCCGGCACGCGCGCCATTTCTCCCTGATCGTCCATGATCTCACAAATCACTCCGACCGGCGACAATCCCGCGAGGCGGAGCATATCCACCGTGGCTTCCGTGTGACCGGGACGTTTCAAGACGCCGCCTTTGCGCGCCATCAGCGGGTTGACGTGACCGGGGCGGTTAAAATCATTCGGCTTGACATGAGGGTCGGCCAGTTTGCGGATCGTCAGGGCGCGGTCGGCGGCGGAACTGCCGGTCGTGGTCCCCTCGCGCGCGTCCACGGTCACGGTAAAAGCGGTACGCAACACCTCAGAGTTGTCCTGTACCATCAGGTCGAGGCGCAGTTCGTGCAATCGCTCCTCGGTCATCGGCACGGTGATGATCCCGGACGCGTACCGGGTCATACGGGTAATATCCTCGGCGGTGATGAATTCGGCGGCGATCACGAAATCGCCTTCGTTCTCGCGGTCCTCGTCATCCACCAGGATAATCATTTTGCCCGCCGCGAGATCGGCGATGGCGTCTTCGATGCGGGCGAACGGTGCGTGGTCGGTTGGGGTCATGGGCAGGTACGCTTTCTATGTTTATGATACACGAAAGCGGGGGGCTCGTTTCGGTTTTTGTGCGGGTCGGCGGTTCGGGGGTGAAGCCTCCCGCCTCTGTGTTGACCGTTGACATTTCCGGTATAATCGATCCATGGCTACGTCGACTAAAACAGGGGAAGCGAAAACGAGTGTCGTGGTACGACGCGACGGGACAAGCGGTGCGAAATCGTATACGCCGTCCGTGCCCGGCGTGACCGCGTCTGCTCCTGACCACGGTGACACTGCCGTGACGATTCGCCCCGCCGCGACACGGGCGGTACTTGCCCGGTTCAAAAATCGCACGCCGAACCCCGCGATAGTGGACGTGATGCAGACGATCCGTGACAGCCGCCGATTGGCGAACGCCTCTGCTCCTGACGACGCCCAATAATGCGCCTCCTCGATACGAACATCGTGAATCTTGTTCGCTATGGCAACCCGAAAGTCATCGAGCGATACGAGGCTGAGATCGATTCGACCTTTATCAGCGGAATCGTGGTCAGATTCGGATAAAGCTCGTCGCTCTGTCCGCCGAGAACGCCGCCGTCGAACTTACCGTAGGAACGGTACTGAAAAATCTCGCGGGAATTGGGAACGATCTCCATCCGCAAAACGCGCATCGCCGTGTCGATCTTGCCGCGGATCACCAAAAACGCGAACGTGTACTGGTCGGACGGTACCACGTCGCCTTCGCCGGTCCATTGTACGAAATGCGAGTTTCGACCGTCCGCTGCGGGCAAAGACCTTCTTCCGCCAGATATTCACTGCCTCACCTGTATGTCACGCCGGGGAATTCGGATTTCGCCTTCGCCCACTGCGCATCGCGTTCCGCCGAGGCACCGAACGCTTTTTCGGCGAGCGGGCGAAGGTCCTTACTCGCCGCACCGCTCATGAAGTGGACGTACTCCCCGAAGTTCATGTCGCGACTGTACTTGCGGTTCTTCCCGCCATTCTCCGGCTCGGTCGGGAAGTTCTTCGCGGTCAAAGCGAAGAAGCGCGCAACGACATCCCCGCCGCCGTGGTCGCGCCAGAGGGGGTAAAACCAGTCGCGGAACCAGCGCGTGTTCGCGCGCGGGAAGTTGTCCGATCCGGCGATGAACTTGTCGTAGAGCCGCTTGGCGTCATCCTCACGTCCGAGTGCCTTGTAAACGTCGTACTGGTAGAACTCCGCCCATTTGCTGTCGCCCCACACCGGGAACGCCGGGGAACCGTGGATGCCGTTGTTCGCGCCCTCGACGACGTGACCGACCTCATGGCTCGGTAGGTCGAGCGTGGACGCCGCCGTCCAGGGACCGGGACCGCAGTCGCTGACGTTGCGCGCGTCATGCGAGGCATCGAAATAGGTGCTGGGGTGGCCCCCGGAGTACTTACCCTGGTGGAAGATATAGTAGACACGTCCCTCGGGACCGAACGATCCGTAGGTCTTTTTCGTGTAACGCCACATTTCGGTAAGCGCAGGGATCATCGCCTCGATCGCGGCGCGGTTCGTGTCGTCGTCGACATACACCGCGATGTCGTCGTTGAAGACGATACGCTTGACCGTCTGTTTGTGCTCGAACCAGTGCTCGATCCACGTCTCGGGTGGGGTGGGGAGGGTAGAGGAAGCAGCGGACGCCGCCGGGACTGCAGCCGGTAGACCGTAGGATGGACCACCGGTACGGGTGAATTCGGACCAGAGCGCATCGAGATCCTTACCGCCGGTCACGTCCTTGAACAGGTCGGGGGTGTATTTGCCCTTGCGCAGAGCGCTGTCGAGGCGCGGGACGAGTCCCCGGTCGTACTTCGCGGTCAGGTAGGCGAGGAATCCCGCCGCCGTGCGGTACGCGTCCGTGTAGTTTGCCTTGGCGGGGTCAATGCGCGTACGCGGTACTTCGGGCTCGTAGCGCCACCAGCGGACGTAGTCCGCGATGCCCTCGACCAGCCAACCCGTACCTTCGCCGGGTGCGTCGTATGCTTGCACGAGATGGGTCAGTTCGTGGACCATCATACCGAAGTCGTTGGGCGTCCGTGTGATCCACTCGCCGCTGACCGTGATCGTATCGCCCGCCGCGTACGCGGGCGCTTCGAGTGTTCGCTTGAAAACGAGCTTGACTGTCTTGGGCGGGGTGCGCCCTTCGGTGCCGAGCATCCGCCAGACAAGCGGGTACCACTCGGTGACGACCTTGCGCGCCTTTTCCGCCCACGCCTTTCCCTCCGGAAAGTCGCTCACATCAACGGAAACCTCCGGCGCGGCGGGCATGGCGGGCGCGAGAGGGTACAGGTGCCGCGCGAGCGTCCCTGGATCATCCACCTTTGTGGGGGATTGCGCCCCCGCGACAGCGGGACAGACGAAGGAAAGTGCGGCGAGCGCGGCGGCAGTGAGTGCGGGAGTTTTTCCGAACGGTACTTCGTTGAGCATGCCCTACAGTTATAGAAACAACAGGATAAAACCTGCCGGGTCCGGGTCGGGGCGATAACAACGTTTGCCCTGACCCGGACCCGGATACGGCTATCGGGATTCGTTCCGGCGTCGCTTGCGGATCAGACCGCCCGCGAGTACCAAGAGAACGGAGCCGATCAGCGTGTTCGTGCCCGGGCTGGGAACGAACACGCTCTGGCCGCCGCCAAACTGCACGGTGCGGACGTTGAAATAGGAGCGCCCCGCGAATGGTCGCCAACTGCGACATGTCCCGCCACAATCGGTGCCTGACAGTACCCCTCGCGGTTCGCGTCCCCCAGAACATCGGGGCACCGGTATAGCACTTGACATCGGACGCACAGATCCCGGCGGCGTCTACTTTGATAACAACTTCGCCTAGCCCTGCTTGCGGCATCGGGAGTTCGCGCAATTGATAATCTTCCGGTCCGCAACAAACCACCGCTCGCATCGTTTCGGCGAGCGTGTCAAACGTTTCTGTCACAAGGGTTCTCTCCTCGTTGTTATTTGGCCACGCGTGGTCGCGCCCGGAGCCCCCCCCGCCCCAATCCTGGGAGAGCCGGAGTGGGTAGAGCGGAATCGTTACGCTCTCCGGTCAAACGTTCCGGTATGGCATCCCTTCCGGCTCCCCCAGGATCGGGGGCGGGGGGCTCCGGGAGGCGGGAACCGCCACCCGCCCGCCGGTGTATCCACTACAACCATGCAAATTCCGCTTTCCGTTCTGGACCTCGTCCCCCTGCCCGAAGGGGCGAGCAGCAGCCGCGCACTCCGCGACAGCCTGGAACTAGCGCGGCTCGCGGACCGGCTTGGGTACACGCGCCACTGGTTCGCCGAACACCACAACATGCCGACCGTGGTCTCGACCACGCCCGAGATCCTGATCGCGCTCGCGGCGGAGCAGACCGAGCGGATTCGCGTCGGCTCCGGCGGCGTCATGCTCCCCAACCACGCCCCGCTCAAGGTCGCGGAGACGTACAAAATGCTCGCCGCCCTGCATCCGGGTCGCATCGATCTGGGGATCGGACGCGCCCCCGGCACCGATACCGCGACCGCCATCGCCCTGCGCGGTTCGCGGCAAGCGATGATGGCGGACGATTTCGGGGACAAACTCAGCGAACTCGAAGCGTTCGGCAAAGATGGAATGGGCGTGCGAAACTCGCTCGCGACGGTCGCCGCCATGCCGCCCGACGCGCCGCTCCCCGATATCTGGCTACTCGGGTCGAGCGACTACAGCGCCCAGCTCGCCGCCGCCATCGGTGTCGGGTACGCGTTCGCCGCCCACTTCAGCGACTTCCCGCCCGAATATCCGCTCCGCGCCTACCGCGAGCAGTTCACGCCGGGGACGCTGGAGATACCGCACGCGATCCTGACCCTTTCGGTGATCTGCGCCGACACCGACGCCGAAGCGGAGCGTCTCGCATCAAGCCTGCTGGTCGCGTTCACCCGCCTGCGCACCGGGCAGAAATCGGTCCTGCTCCCGCCGGACGAAGCGCGGGCGTACCCGTTCACGCCGCAGGAATCAGCCGTCGCCGAATCCATCCGCCCGCAACAGATAATCGGCTCCCCGGCAACGGTCGAGAAGCGCATCCGAACCCTGGTGGAGCGCACCGGCGCCGACGAAGTCATGGTGACGACATTCACGCACGGTCAGGCGGAACGACTGCACTCCTACGGACTGCTCGCCCGAGCGTTCGCGCTCTCGAGCGAAGGTAATCGTGAAATGCCTCCGACCGTATCGGACCCCGCCCAGTTCTAGAAACAACGCGCCCGCGCCGTGCCCCATTCAGGCGTGAGAGTAGGTGCCCGGTGCGTGCACGACGGGGTACGCCGTTTAGCGTCGGGGATGTTAATTGCGCCAGCCGGTATAGGATCACCCGTAGCGCGGAGAAACGTAGTACCCGGCACCGGTGTATCGTTGCGGCGAGGCTACGGATCATGCGCCAGGTATGAGGTTCCATGACATCCTGTATCGTCCTGCGGAAGCACTCGTCCCGGTAGGTCAAGGCGATGTGGTCCCGCCTTGCCTTTGCCAGATGATCGAAGTCCTCGTCTCCGTCACACAGGAGTTCGAATATCAATGTCAACGCTTTCTTCTCGTCGTTTCCGGCTCGGTGCCATATAACGGATCGGGTCTCTATGTTCTGCGCGATGTTTCCTGCCATCAGCATCGCGATGTTCTGCCGCGCGTCGGAGAGATCCAACCACGCTTCTGGAATGATGACGTACCCGTTGCTTTTCCGCGTGGCGTCTTTGCGTAACCAGATCTCCTCGACCTTCAAGCCGTTCTGGTAGCCGATCACCGCGTGCGCGGCTTCGTGAATCGCCGTGATCCAATCGTCGTGTCGCGTCACCCAATCCTCGCTTCGCGGCTCCGCGAGAAGGACGCATCGTTCGTAATACGGTTTGATATAGTCGGTCGTCATATAGGCGGAATCTGATCGTTGCCGTTGAGTACCATCGCCGAATAATGCGGGGGCAACTTGCCGCGTCGGGCGGCGTCTTCCAACGCGCCGAGGGCGGCTTTCCTGCCCACCGGATTTCGGGAGTGCTGCGCCACTTCGACGAGCGCTTCGATTCCCGCGTCACCGGTCCAGTGGTCGCCGAGCATGTCCGCCGCCATGAACGCGTTATACGCCTCGTCGGACGGCACCCGATCCAGGTACTCCGTTGCCATTCGTAGCACGGCGTCCGCAGTCGCCGCATCCGGTGGCGTGAACAATAAAATATCGCTCAGGAAGCAACAAAAAGTAAACTGCAACTCATAGAAATACGGATCGTCCGTCCGGAACATCCACTCGCGCACCAAAGGATAAGACCCCGGCAGGAGTGCCACCAGCAGTTTCACAACGCCGATCCGGTTTCGATCCACCCTGCCCCACGCGCGGTCGTGGAGCGATGCATCGCAAGCCGTAATGAGATCGCGGGCGGTGTCGCCGGGGAGGGAGGCGACGTCATTATGGAGCGTCGCGGTATCCGAATCGCTGAGCGTATCCTGTCGCAACGTAGCCCCAATGTCATCAGGGCGTAATAGAGGAAGCATTGTGTTCATAGAAGCCCGGTGAAGGTGACAAATCATGAGTTACCACGGCCTATAAGCGATCCGGTGGGCACTATACCAGACTACTTTCATCTGTTTTGTAAACGATACACTTGCGATTCGACACATTTCTCCAGATA
>JACMMA010000725.1 GCA_014379275.1 Armatimonadota bacterium
AACGAAAGCGACACATCGCCAGGCGGAGTAACGCGCATTTCCACGGCGTAGGCATCGAACGTTTCGCGGCGCACACCGTCGTTTTCTAATGCATAAGTCGGCACCGATAAATCCTCCAAATCGTCTTTCGTCACGCCTTGTCGCTCCGCCGCCGATGTGAGCAAGGCGTCGATCTGTTTCACAGCGGATTTATAAACGACTCTGGTTTTGAGTCGGGCGAGCGCGGGGACGGCTTCTGGACACTCCGGCATTTCACCCAGCGTACCGATAGCAGCGAGCGCAGGGCGGATCGCCCATTCCCCGACCCCGGACAGTTTTTGCAGACCGACGGCGGCGACCCGTTCCAAAGCGCGAGCGATGGCGATCTCGTTTCGCCCCGCGCACATCCACGCCAAGCCTTTGAGAATACCCTGGTTTCGGTCGGACACCGGGGTAAATCGTCCGCTCGGTATGTGGGGGATGTGTTGCGTTTCGCCGTAGATTTCGGTGTAGCGTTCTACTGGAACCTCTTCCGGCACGGAAAATAGGGTCAGCCAGCGGGAAACGAGAGGCACGAAATTTTCGATAGGCGCAACCAGTGTCTGTGCTTTCGCCGCCCATTCCGGTGATGGTTTCGCGGTGTCGCAATCTTCGGCGTGAAAGAAGAGTTGTCGCCACGCTGTTTGTCGCGCCGGGGAAAGGTTGCCGATCTCCGCGATAGTCACCCGCGCCCATTTCTCGTTGTAGGTATCGGGCAAGAGTTCTTGCGAACCGGCATGAAGCAGACTGTAAACTTTGCGGGCGATTTTACGCGATTCCGCATTTTGCGTATGCCGTAAGGATTTTGTTACATCGGCGAGATAGGTGTGCGCTACAAGCGGTAAGCCGAAGTTCTCCTCCCAATAGGTTGCTACGTGTTTCAAGTAGTCGTCGAGCTTGGAAAACCTGTAGCCGTACGTTTTGTCTTGTTGCTCCAAGACCGCGGTCAGTTGAGATTCGTTCAGGGAGAGTTTCTTTTTCAAAAGGCTTTGCCGTAAATCGAGCAATCGCAGTTCGTCGAAACCGGTCAGATTTTTTCGACCATATGTCCACATCTTTACCGGCGTCGGTTCGCCAACCCGTGAGAGAACGTCGAGATACACAAACGCCATCAGCCGCGAGTCGGTCATGAGTATCTTCCGCCCTGCGGGGAATCTGTTTGCGTCGAACCAGACGCTGTGGCGTAGGGCGAACATCTTCGCCGTCATGCCGTCGTTCCCCGCCGCGTCCATTTCGTCAAGAAGCGCATCTACCAACCGCTTCGCCTCGGCGGCGTACCCGGATTCGATTTTATCAGTCGCCATCGGTTCCCTTTTCATAATTTACTGTAGCAAATAGTTTGCGCCCTACACCATCCGAATCTAATCCATACGTCGGTACGGAGAGGTCTTCCAGATCGTCCTTCGTCACGCCCTGCCGTTTGGCGGCGGTTTCGAGTGCCTTTTCGATCTGCGTCAGCGTCGTGCGAAAGGTAACCTTCGACTTTAGTCGTGCCAGTGCGGGAACCGCTTCGGGGTTGTCCGGCGACTCGGCGAGTGCGTACACGGCGGCGGACGCGGCACGCACCGCCCACGGACCGGTGCCGGGGACTTTGGCGAGACAACCGACCGTCATCTTTTCGAGGGCGCGGGCGATTTCCGGTTCGGTTCGCCCCGCGCAACACCACGCGAGACCTTTTAATATGCTGATGTTCCGGTCGGTATGATGCGGGCGGTGTGTCACGTATGCATAGGTATTACCGTTCCCATACGTCTCCGTATGATGCTCCGAGGTTACTTCTGGGGTAGTCACCGATGCGAGCCAGCGAGCGACAGTCGGCGCGAAACGGATTCCCAAACTCGCTATAAAACCCTGCGCCCTTTTTTGCCAGTCTTTGGCAGGTTTGCCGCCGTCCACCGAATCGAGAAAATGCAGGAACCGTTTCCAGTCGCGCTGTTCTTCTTCCGACATTTCCGACACATCCGCGATAGTCTGAGTTACCCACCCTTCTCCTGTGGTATCCGGCAAGCGTCCGTTCGCCGTTTCGCCCAGTACATCTTCGATAGCCAACTGGAGATGTTTAGAATCAGATTGCTTACCGTGCCATCCGGCAATCATCTGCGGACGTGTGTACTGTAGATAATCGGCAACGATCTCCGGTAGGTGGGGTATGGACTCACGGTATCGCCGCAATTGCGGTGCCAGCTCGGCGGAACCGATAACACCAAACCCCGGATTGCCGCCCCATGACGCGAGTAACTCAATCATCTGGTCCTCGTTGAATACGAGCGATTCGTTCAAAAGGCGTCCCCGCATAGTGAACAATCGCGGCGAACCCACTTGCAGTATTTGTAACAGTACATGCGCTTTCAACTCCGGCGTACTTTGCAGAATCGTTTTGCCAGTCGGGTACCATTCCGGCATGTTCTCGTGCTCCAACTTGCCGTTCATATCTTCCAGATAGTCAGACACTAACTTTCCGGCGACTTTGCGATCCGGGTGTTGCGTCGAACGAAGAAACGCTGCTAATTTTTTCTGCTGGTCGAACATCGTCCTCACCCTCCCACCAGCGGAACCAACTTCACGAACGACACCACGGTGTTCCCGGTCAACAACACCGCCTCGCCGGGCGACTCGACCTGTTTGTCGTCTACCAGCAACAGAAAACCGTTCGCTTCAAACGCCGCCAGTGCTTTCTTCGCCTGCGCCTCGCCGTCGATCTGACGTTTGGATTCGCGCACCCGATAGCCGTTGAGTGTCGCTTCGGCGTCGGTGGGTTGTACCAAGCCCCGGAAGTATCCCGGCGGGGCGGCGTTGTATTCGCGTACTTCGGCAAACACGCGCTCGCGGATCAGGTCGCGCACGGTGATCACTTCGGTCAGGAACGTCAGTTCGCGCTCGTTCGTCGCGGTCCCGGTCACGGTTTCGTCGCGAACGGTCAGGGAGTATTTCGGAACTGGTTGGTTAGGCATGCAATAATTGTACCTTTCGTCCCCGATACTGCGGTAGTCGGCTCGGATGCGGAAAACGGTATACTGAGATATCTATGTCGAACGACGAAACCGAACTTCCTTCTGTGCTCACCGGTGCGGATATTCTTGCCCGCGACGGGTTCGCCCCCCTCGGCGGCGCTAATGTCGGGCTGGTCACGAATCATACCGGACTGCTCCGCGACGGCAAGACTGCCACCGCAGACGCGCTCCATGCGGCACCGGGCGTGAGCCTGCGCGTTCTTTTCGGGCCGGAACACGGCATTCGCGGCGCGGACGACGCGGCGATCCCGGATGGCACGGACGAGAAGACGGGACTGCCCGTGTTCTCGCTTTACGGCCCGCGCCAGGAGCCGACCCCGGAAATGCTCGCGGGATTGGACACACTCGTTTTCGACATTCAGGACATCGGCACCCGGTTTTATACGTACCTTTCGACCCTCGGGCACTGCCTGTTCACGGCGGCGAAGCACAACCTGCGCGTCGTGGTTTGCGACCGTCCGAATCCAGTAGGAGGAATGTTTGTCGAGGGGCCGCTCGCCGACGAAACCCGGCTGTCGTTTACCGCCTTCCACCCGATCCCGGTCCGGCACGGTATGACAATCGGGGAACTGGCTCTGCTCATCAACGCCGAGCGCGAGTTCAAGGCAAATGTGGTCGTCGTCAAGTGCGAAGGGTGGAAGCGGAACGATTGGTGGGACGCGACCGGTCTGCTGTGGAGGAACCCGTCGCCGAACATGCGTTCCCTGACGCAGGCGACTGTGTACCCCGGTGTCGGTCTGCTGGAATTTACCAATGTTTCCGTCGGGCGCGGCACCGACACGCCGTTCGAGACGATCGGTGCGCCGTGGATCGACGGGCGGACGCTTGCTTACTCCCTGAACGCCCAGAACCTTCCCGGCATCCGTTTTATCCCCGTAACATTCACGCCGCGTGCCTCCGTCCACGCGAACGAACCGTGCGGCGGCGTCCAACTGCTCGTCACGGATCGTCCGAAGTTTCTTCCGGTGCGTACCGGTTTGGAGATAGCTCTTGCCCTGCGCGGTTTGTACAACGAGGAGTGGCAAGCCTCGAAGTACATGACACTTCTCGCCAACCGCTCGGTAATGGACGGGCTATTAGCGGGCGAGGATTACACGACACTCGCGAAACGCTGGCAACCGGA
>JACMMA010000726.1 GCA_014379275.1 Armatimonadota bacterium
CGCCATCAACCGCCGTTTTTTCAGTTCGCTGAGCAAGGGCAAGAACAGATACAGCGTGTCGGTGGACGACGTGATCTGGTTGGTGAGCATGATGCTCGGATACAGCGATTCGACGTCCGCCTTTACGATGTTGCGTAGCAGACCGGAAACGCGCATTTCGGTGTAGCCGCCGGGGTACGGGACCGGGGCTTGCTGGCGGGCAACGGCCTGACTGCGCTCCAGATACGCCCGCACGAAGATGCTGTTGATCTTCTCGCCGGAACCGGTCACACACACATTCTGGTACGAATCCGGGACCATCTGCGCCTGATAAAACTCGGTGGGGCACACGATCTCGGCGAGTCGGCGGGTTTCGCGCACGTCACCGAGGGCGTATCGCCGTACCAGATCGGGGTCTGATTTCCACAGATCCATGATCTGCGAGCGGTCCAGATACACGCGATCCGGTTCGGCGATGTGGTACGTCACCGCGCACTCCTTCAATCCATACGAGCCGATCTCGCCCCGCGCCACGTCGAACCGTTGCGTCGCGAGCAAGGTGTCCACGACATGCCGACCGTAGATATAATGTGGCACGAACGGGCGGGTGTTCGCACCAATGGCGCAGTTGCGTTCGTTGCCGATCGCGATCTCGGAGCCGTCGCGCCCCCAATGGAGCGGCACTTTCAACGCCTTCGCCCGCGTCCGGATCCAGAGCAGGTCGAACGCCAGAATGTTGTGCCCCTCGATCACGTCCGGGTCCCATTCGCGGATCAACTCGCCGAGCCGGACGAGAATGTCACGCTCCTCGCCGACCAGCACTTCCTCATGCCCGCGATTATCGGAACAAACGATCATAAAGATACACGCGCCCGGCGCGACCGGCGATAGGTCCGACGTTTCGATATCGACCTGCATCCGGCGAACGTCCGGGAACGCCATGCCTTTGAACTGCGTGTACCCCTCGCCGACCATGAAGTTCTTGATCGCCGAGCCGTAGTCGAGATGGTCACGCCGCTCGTCGCGCAGAATCCGCCGCGCTTCTTGGAACGCTTTCCAGTCATCGAACCACAGGTGATGCTTATAACCGTTCGGACCGTCCAACACCCGCGTCGTGTGTACGTCCGGGAGCGGGCGTTCATCCTTCAGCACCATCCAGGGGTAGAACGGGATGGTTTCGGTGCGCGTCTCTTCGGAATCTTTCGGGCGAAGGAACAATGTCGCGGTACAGGGGGAGGAGCGGGTGTCTGTCTCCACGGCGACGATGCGCTGTTCGGGGTTCGATCCGTACAGGGCAACATCTAAGTCACGAGCACTGAGTTTGGGGTGTTTGGCGACGGCGGGGGGCAGCGCGGTATTCGGTTCGGGGGCTACGGTTTCCACGCGGCTATTGTACCGTGCCCAAACCGCCCCGTTTGCTGACTGCTCCCTATCGCTCTGGTTTGAAAATTTAACCTTTCTTGCCTTTTGTTTTTGTTTTTGTCCTTCGCGGACGGCGCCAACCTTACGTTGGATCGTTGGACCTGCGGTACTCGTTACTGCTTTGTGACTCTGGTTCGGTCCTTTCCCGCGAATTC
>JACMMA010000727.1 GCA_014379275.1 Armatimonadota bacterium
ACGGCACGACGAGACAAATCGCCCCGACACCGAACGCGATCATCGCCGCCTGATCTTGTTCGACCCACAACCCAACCGTAGAAAGCACGACCGCTCCAGCGATCAGTGGGAATAACAATCCGACGGATAAGCCCCACTTCGCGGACTTTTGCAAAGGCTCGCTTTTCTGGAACCGCGGCGAAAATTTATAGACCAGTTTGAAGATTCCCGCGAAAACCAGGGAGAAAAGCACTCCGGCAATCAACAGAAAATTCGCGCACCACGCCCCGAAGAGTTGGAAGGTTTTGCCCTCGAACCCCCAGTAGGTTTTGGCGTTCGCCCGCTTAAAAAGCGATTTCAAAAAATCGGTATGTGTTACCGCCGCCGTAAACGCCGTCGCTTCTTCCGGGTGTCCGATCGAACGCAGATAGTCCACGTACCGCGCCTGGCGCTCTTTAGCCCACCGCTCCGACGACTTGTTTCCGGAATAAGGATTCTTCCTGCTTTCTGCACCACCGGCCCGGCTCACAGCGTCGGACGTGATCCCGCTGCCGACCAGGTTCCCGATGTAGGATTTGCTGTGCGTCTGCATGTTCTGACCGATCTGCCGACTCGCGCGCCGGATAGCAAAACCTGCCTCCTTGTTTCCCGCCAGTTCCGCCTGCATCGCCATCACCGCCGCCATCCGTGCCGAGGTACGCATTCCGGCGTATTGCGGGAACAAGATGCCCCCCATAGATGCCATGCGCGACATCGCCCCGATTTCACTCCCGTCGTTGATGGCGCGTTGCAAATTCCATTTCGCTTGAACCTCTTCCGTATTGTGGTCTTCCCAGCGCGGCTTCTCTCCCGCGCGAATCCATGCAGCGACCGCTTCCGTATCTTTCTCCGCCGCGAAGTAGCCCCACGCGGCCATGACGGCAAAGTAAGCGTTTTGTGGCTCCTGTTTCTCTCCCACTTCCGCAAGAGCGATGAACTTCGCGACCTGCGCCGGGTCACTCCGCTCGCCCTTTGCGGATGGTTTCGTTGATCGCCGGTCGGGCGAGGAAAGCAGATTTTCTTCGGGGCGGCGAATTTTCACGTCGTCGCGCGTCATCATCTTGAGTAGGGCCGAAATGACGACCGGATTCGCCGGGTACATCTCGTTCAGTTTCTCCATACGATTCAATGCACGCGCGTGATCGTCGTCCGAGAACCCGGCACCGAACGCACGAGCATACTGCAACGCGAAATCATTGCCGCTTCGTGCGACCGCGGCGGCAACACTCTTATCCTGGCTTTCGGGCGATGGGCTGTCCGATAGAAACGCGAGTCGTGCGTTGCCGCCGGAAGTGAAGGGAAGTAATTGTAAACGGGCGAGCCAACTGGTCGAGGGCAGTATCAGTAGCGCCACGACCACGGCGAGGGTAAAGGCATAGAATAATTTTCGGCGTAGAGACATGACAGATTTCCTAGTGGTCATAGGACGCCTGGCACTGCCGAACGGTTACGCCAAAACCAGGGACTTTTTTTGCTATGCTTGAATTGTTGCCGGAAAACCCGCTTGATCCAGAGTCGCGAGCAGGGTGTCGGCGGACGCGGTTGTCGGTTCGTGTGTTACCGCGATTTGTTTGCCGTCTATATCCACCGCTACCACGGTCACGCCGGGAAGTCTGCCCACGGCGTTACGGATCGCGTTCGCACAACCGTCGCACTCGATATCCGGCGCGGAGAACCTGGTCACTTGATTGATGATATTACTGATTTCTGCCATTTTGATTTATCCTTGGTATACGCTACACTGCGAAATATGAACCGGTTCCCGACAAGCAACGATAAGCGCGAATGGCGTACCTGGGCGCAGGCACTGCGGGGCGAATCAGGGATGACCGACGCCCATCTTGCCACCCTTCCGCGGCTGACCCAACTCAACGAATGGATCAACGCCCACCACGTCCTGCTGTACTGCGCGACTCCACAGGAAATCAATGTTCATAGCCTTCTGAGCGACATCATCGGGAAACAGTGGCACTTCCCGCGTTGCGCCGCACGAAGAACACTTTCCGTGCGCAGGGTTTACTCGGGGTTGCGTGGTGACTGGACAATAAGTCGATTCGGCATCGAAGAGCCGCCCCCGGATTCGCCCGAAGTCGCCCCCGAGGCCCTTGATCTTGTCATCGTGCCCGCGCTCGCCTTCGACGAGCGCGGGTACCGATTGGGATACGGCGGGGGCTATTATGACCGCTTTTTACCGCGATTACGCCCCGATTGCGTCACGGTCGGGCTTATGCTCGACGCACTCGTCGTTACCGCTTTGCCCGCCGAACCGCACGATGTCCCGGTCCAAATCGTTGTTACCGAGACTCGCACGATTCGGCGAGCAGGTACGACAGCACCGACTCGGCCCCCATATTCAGGTTGACGCCGTCGGGAGTCAGTCCGTCGAAACAGCCGCCGGAATCGGGGTCGTAGAGCGGCAACCGGTGGACATTATTTCCCCAGAACCATTCGCGGGATCGTTCGGCGAGTTCGTCGTACCTCGGCTCATCAAAGACGCGTGCGAATAATCGGTACGCCTCGATGTATGCCCCTGCCTCGACCGTCTGCTGATCGAACGGTGCTTTTTCGCCGCCTTTGTGCCACCAGCCCCGGCAACCCACCGGCGCCAAATACCCTTCCGCTTTGTCGAACGAATGCTCCGTGAGAAACTCCAGGGCTTCTCGGGCGACCGCGATCGCTTTATGGCTACCCAGAACCAGCCCACCCCGCAACAATGCTTCACAGTATCGCGCGTTGTCGTATGTCACTTGCGGTTCGAACCACAACCAACCCGGCTCCGAGTACGTGTCCCAGAGTGCCATCAGTCGCTCGACACACTTTTCGACCAGAGGCCGTACCCCGGTATCTCGCGCCAGTTCCGAGAGCCCGATAAGCGTGTAGCAGACCGCGTGGGGCGAGTTGATGCTATTAGCCGCGATCCGACTCTGAGACAACAACGAGCGCACCGCAAGGCGTACCCCCTGCGGCAAAATGCCCGAGTCCGCCTCGCCCAACGCCCAAATACACCGACCCAAACAGTCTTCACTCCCGATCGGCTCCAGGAAATGGCGGTCGTATGCCGCAAAGTTGCGGAACCATCCGTCGCCGTTTATTCCCTCGCCGGAACCGCCACAAGTGTCCTCGGGCGCATTATCACGCCGCTGGGCGAACATGAGAAACTGCAAGTACCGGCGCAGGAGCGGCTCCACTTCAGCGCGACGGTCCGGAAAGTTCCTCCATAATCGCACCATCGCCAGAAAGGCACGGGCGTTATCGTCCGTCGTGTACCCGGTATGCGGGTCGGGCACGCCTCCGACACCGTGCTGGATCATGCCCGTGTCATCGGTCATCGTGCGCATGAAATCCAAACGCAGGGGGCGGCTCTGCGAACGGTCCGTCCCCCGTTTATTTCGAACGAGCGAACTCATCGGCAGGTTCTCCTTTCGCACTCTCATCGTCGCGTCGTGGAAGCCATGTACTGACTGGCCACTGTCGAACGCCCTGCGAGGAGCGCGTCTTCATCCGCCATCGCCGCATCCAACGCGACGGCTATCGCGCTCGGCGTGTGTGCCGCGATAGCCGCCACGCCGGTACGCCCCGTGGCGTCCGCGAAAACTTCCCCATGCCGTTTCGCCACCTCGGACCACACAGACTGGCGACCGAACTCCCACGCGGACGCGGCCATTTCGGCCAGACGGGCGGTGTCCGTAAGCATCGCATCCAGATTCCGCCCCATCGCCGCGGGATCATTGAACGGGGTCAGCACGCCCCGCCCGTTGTCCAGGATCTCTTGGGCGTGGAGGTAGGGGGTCGAAAGGACCGGCTTACCGGCGGCGACCGCGTAAGCGAGCGTCCCCGACGTGATCTGGTTCGGGTTCAGGTACGGCGTGACGTAGACGTCGGTGGCGAGTAGCCAGTCTGTCACTTCATCAAGTGCCAGGTACTGGTTGACGAAGTGGACCCGGTCCGCGATGCCCGCGTCCGCCGCCTGTTTCATCAAGCCTTCCCGGTACGCCTCTCCGGACCTTCGAACAACGCCCGGATGCGTGGCGCCCAGAATATAGTAATGTAATGACGGGTGCATCGCGGCGTTAGCAGCGACCGCCGCGATAGCATGCTCCAAACCCTTACCCGGGCTGAGTAGGCCGAACGTGGAAAGCACGGTCTGCCCTTCCACTGCGAACCGCTGGCGTACTAACCGCCTGCGGGACCGCTCGATGTTCGGCGTACCGTGCGGGATCACCGCCACATTGTCCGTACGTATCCCGTAAGCACTTTCGAGTAGCGGCAGCGCACGGCTGTTCAACACGACAAACCGCGTCGCGCGGTCCGCGACTTCCTTCAAGGCTTTCGCGTAGACCGCTTCCGGTTGCGGCAAGACGGTGTGCGTCGTGACGACGACCGGGACCGAGCCGACGAGCTCATCCAGGAAGTAGTTCAGGAAGTTGCCCCCGTCGCCGCCGAAGATGCCGTGCTCGTACTGGATATTCACCAGGTCGATGCCCGCCCGCTTGATCGCCTTGGCCGCCGCGACGTACTCCTCGGGGTTATCCTGAGAGATGAGATGCGCAACCGGCCAGCCGTAGCCCGTCTTTTGCGGGTCTTCGTCCGGCGCGGTCATCGCCACGACCGACGGCGGCGCGGCGAGCGTGTTCGTGTGAACGGCGGAGACGACATCCTGCGTATAGGTCGCGATGCCACACTTGCGCGGGGGGTATGTGCCGAGGTGAGCGATCTTCATACCGTTCAACGGACCGTCCGCTAATGCGGTGCCTTCCGTTGTGGGAGACAGCGCGTGCGCGTCGGCAAGTTTCGCCCCGGCGTTCCGCCCTGTCGCAAACGATGCATTCTTAATCTTATCCATGGACCCTCTCCTCAACTGCCCAGAAATAATTTTTGTTTTTCCCTGATTCGCGTAAGGCATGGGCAGACACCCCGCGATATGGCGACAAAAAATCGCCCCCATGGAAACGACGGAGTTCCCCACGTAGCTGCGGCGTTGCGGTACAAACGGGCGCGACATCGCGCCGAGGAAAATCAAAATGTCGTGAGGTCGCACGAGTGACATCACGACTTACGCTCAGTTTATATCCCCCGATTCGGTTTTTGAAACCTGTTTTCGCGGCAACAGACAGTAAAAGTCGTCTTTTACAGTCCGGCCTATACGGTCAGTTTCAAGGGGAGTAGCACGCACCATACCACAGTTGTAGTATGATTGCACTCTATTCCTATAGCATCCAGGGAAATTGCAGTATAGATTGGTTGATTGCAACTCCTCATAGAAAACGCGGGTTTCAACCCGCGGTCATGATCGCGTTTCAACCGAGGGAACGATAATGCAATCGCCCTCGATGTCATCATCCCGGGTTAATTCTTGTCTCCGTCGAGACGGGCGGGCTTAATGGCAGGTATAATTTGAAGATGAGTACGCCCTATTTTATTTCTTACAAGATTCGTAGCAATCGTGTTCACCTCGACCCGCCCCGCGAAGTAGCCGTTCATGCCGCCCCGCAGGAAGTCGCGGATCTGGTCGAACACGGCTTCATCGTTCGGGAGAAGTTGGTCGCCGGCAGGGATCTGGAAGCCCTGCGCGATGCGGCGGACGAGATCGAGGCGCGCTATCTCGAAACACAGAAGCCCGGGCAAGGCAACGGGTTCGGCGGCTTGTTCGTGCGCAACATCATCGACGAGCATCCCGTGATCGAATCCCTTCTTTTGCAAAATCCGGTACTGGTTTCGGTTGCCCGGGCTGTCCTCGGACCGCAGGTGCAGGTGCATGCGTCGGTACTTCGCGTCGCCTACCCCGAACTCGAAAACCAAGGGGTGGAATGGCATTTCCATCAGCGGGTGGTGCCCGACCCGGAACCGCCGTTTTTTCTGCGCCCGGTGGTTCTCGATAACCTGATCTATCTGGATGATCTATCCGAGGATTCCGGCCCGCTCGTCGTGCTACCCGGTTCGCACAACACCGACGAAGACCTGCCTTCCGGCGACTTTTCCGATAAAGCGGGGCAAGTCGTCGTCAAATGTCCCGCCGGATCCGTCGTAACCTCCCACAGCAGTTTGTGGCACCGGGCGTTCGCGCCCAAACCTGACGGCGGAAAACGGCGCCTGCTTATTTTCGGGTACAGTCCCGTATGGCTCAAAACGATAGACGTTCCGACGAAATTACGTGCCCGCACCGCGTCGGACGCGGACGCCACGCAGGAGCAACGCGAACTGGTCGGCTTGAGCGGCTATTACTAAAGTTTGACACCGATTCGGCTCACGGTTAAAATGACCGTGAGCCACTGAATGAACCCCACGGAAACCGCAAACGACGCCGCCCTCCTGACCGCACTCCACGAGGTTCTGTCACTTCTCGCGCAGGACGACGCGCCGGAGCAGGTGTTCGAGAAAGTTACGGAAAAGGCCCTGTTGCTGACCGGCGCGGCATCGGCCTTTGTCACTCTGCTGGACAACACACGCGATGAGCTGACGTTCAGCGCGGCGAGCGGCGAGAACACCGAAGGGGTTGCCGGGACGCAGGTCCATGCCGCCGATTCGCTCCTGGGCACGACGGCGCGGACCGGAGACGCCCGCCTTTTCTACCGCCCGGAAAAGATCGCGACCGGGAGCGGTGATCCGCTCTCCGCCGCCGTGGTGCCCCTATTCGCCGGAGGGGTCCCGGTCGGGGCGCTGGCGGCACTCAACAAGGCGGACCGTCGCCCTTTCGACGGGACGGATTTGCTCACACTTTCGACGCTCGCCAAAGCCGCGTCCGTCGCGTTAGTCGGCGCAAAGCGGCGCGACGACTCCCACCGCCAGAGCCGCGAGCTCGGTATTTTGTACGAGGCGGTACGCGGGATCGCCGGGCATCTGTCGGTTCAGGAGGTGCTACAAGCGGTTGTTCAGCAAACCACGGCGCATCTGCCGAATAGCGCGGTGGTCGTGTTCCTTTACGGGGACGACCGTAACGAACTCTTCCTTGCCGAGGAGACCGGACTGACCGCGGAGCAACGCGAAACGGAAATGCCAGCCGCGGACGGCATCGGCAAAGCGATCCTTTCCGCACAGCGACCGCTGTTTTTGAGCTTCGTCAGCGAGGAAGACGGATCGGCAGGGTCCCCCGGAGTGATTTCCCGTTCCTTCGCCTCCCCATTCCGGGACCTGCCGGTTCGCAGCGGGATCGGTTGTGCCCTACGGTCCGGCGACACGACACATGGATTGCTTCTGGTGCTGTCGGTTCAGCCACCGGGCGCTTACACACTCGCGGATGCCAACCTCATTTCGGCGCTCGCGTCGCAGACCGCGAACGCACTAGACAATGCCTTGTTGTTCGAGGACGCCACGCGTCGTGCCGAGGAAGCGACGACGCTGTATGAACTCTCGCAAACCGTTTCATCGACACTGGAAAGTGGGGCGATACCCGAACGCGTCGCGGACGCCGTTATTTCGCTGCTCGCGGTGGATAAGTTCGCCCTGCTTCTTTACGACGAGTCGTCGGAACGTTTGAAAATGACCACGTCGCGTGGGCTCGCGGAAGGCGCGGCAGACCGATTACAGCCGACCGTCGGGGACGGTTTGCCCGGTTGGGTGATGGAGTTCGAAACACCGACCGCCGTTTCCGATGTCGTCGGGGATCATCGTAACGCTCAGGCGACGCATCCCCTACAAAACGAAGGCGTGCAATCGCTCGCCTGTATGCCGCTCCAGGCCGGACAACGCACGATCGGTGTTTTATGCGCGATGACTTCCCGGCGTCGCTTCTTCACTATCGCCGAAATGGAGTTGCTGTACACGGTGGCGAATCAGGCGGCCATCGCGCTGGAAAATGCCCGCATCTATGCCGATGTCCGGGAAAAAGGACGGGAACTGCGCAAGTATTTTCACCGCGTCGCGCGTGCCCTCGGTTCCGCACAGTCGCCCCGCGCCGTCCCTTTGCTGATTGCGACACTGACCTTAGAGATCATGGGGGGAGACCGGTGCGCGCTGTACGCCGTGAAGGAACACGACGGCGAACGGCGGTTGGAGTTGGTCGCTCGCCACGGCTTCCGCCTTGCCTATGAGCCGGAGGGGGCGGGTTCCGCTTCCAATCTTCGTGAGCAGGAAAGGCCGGAGCCGGTGACGATCGCTTCCACCGATGATCACCCCGCGGGATGGGTCGCCCGGCGAGGACGCTCGCTCGTGGTGGAGGATTTATCGGAAGATACGCGCTGGGACCGTGCGCTCACCCGCCCGGCACGGGGCAAGGCGAATTCCCTGGTTGCGGTGCCGCTCCGGAGCGCGGGAGATATCGTCGGCGTCCTGGAAATGTACACCCGCAAAGAGCGGCGCTTCCGGAGCGAGGATCTGCGGCTCCTTCTCACGTTCGCGTCGCAGGCCACGGTCGCCTTTCAAGCCGCCCGACTCGCCGACGAACGAGAGGTCGCTGCCCGCGAAGTGGAAACCCTGCGCGAAGCAATTTCCCGACTACAACGACAGAACGAACTCCCGCAGGGCGGGTAACATTTTTCGATACTCGACCAGGAATGCGTCGTGCCCGTATGCCGATTCCATGCAGAAGTAACGCACGTCACGTCCCGCCGCCTGGAGCAGATCACAGACCTCCTCCATCTGGCGCGGGGGAAACAGGTCATCCGACGAGATCGACACCAGAAGCGTTTTCGCCGTGATGCGGTTCACCGCCGCCCCCATGTTGGGAAAGCCGCGCGAAATGTCGTGCAAGTCCACGGCTTTCGTCATGTACAGGTAACTGTTGGCGTCGAACCGCTTGACGAGTGCCGCGCCCTCGTCGTGGAGATACCGTTCGACGTCGAAGCGGGCGTGCAGGTCGTGCTCCAGTGCGGTTTCCTGTGACGCGGGTTTGCGCCCGAACAACTCCTCCATGATGCTGTCGGTCAGGTAAGTGACGGTGCCGACCATCCGCGCCAGAGCCAGTCCCTGCGTCGGTCCCCCATCCGGCGTGTCATAATAGTTGCCCTTCTGGAAGTGGGGGTCCAGCAAAATCGCGCGGCGAGCGATCTCGTTGAACGCGATAGCCCGCGCGTTGACCCGCCCTGCAGTGGCTATCGGGACGAGTGCGCGAACCCGGTCCGGGTACAGAACCGCCCATTCCAGTGCCTGCATCCCGCCCATTGAACCGCCCGCTACCAGCGCGAGGTGCGTTACGCCCCAAACATCGCGCAAAACCCGCTCTTGCATCCGCACCATATCGCGCACGGTGACTATCGGAAAGGTCAATCCATACGGCTTGCCGGTCGCGGGATTGAGCGACGCGGGTCCCGTCGTCCCCCGACACCCCCCGAGGCTATTCATGCAGACCACGAAATACTTTCCCGTGTCGAAGACTTTGCCTGGACCAATCAAGCCGTCCCAGAAACCGATCGTGCGATTGGTCCAGGCATATTTGCCCGCCGCGTGGGACGAACCGGTAATACCATGCGTCACCAGAATCACATTGTCGCGGGCGTCATTGAGCGTCCCATATGTTTCGTAAGCGACCTCAACACGCGAGAGTTCCTGGCGGTTTTCTAGCAGGAACGGGTCGGACTCCGTCCCGAAGGCGTAGAAATTTTTTTCGACGAGTCCGACCGAACACTCGCCGTCGTCCGGGTCAACGGTCAATTTATCGCTTCCCATCGGTCTTATATCGCCCATTCGTTCGCGCCGTTGATGCCGAGCGCGGAAATCTCCACGCCCTGTTCCTGCGCCCATGCAAGTCCGTTATTGAGATCCTCACGCTCGCCGGAAAAATCCACAACCGTGTATCCCCCCTTTTCGACATCGATGGACGCGTACCGGATGGAAAACTTGAGGCGATAGTAATGGGAAAGATGCCAAATAACCGGCTCTTTGACGCGGTCGAGGGCGAAGTTAAGTTGTACACGCACGGTTTCCTGCATGGGAGGGCTGCCTTGTATTACGAAAATTGATGCGGCTATTGTACCGGTTTCACCGCGCTCCAGCGACGAAATCGTTCGCGCAACGCGGACAGCGAAAACCTTACGGTGGCGATTGCTGACGGGAAGATCGAGCCGAACGTTCCGTAGAAGATCTTGTAGAGTCGCACAATGGAACGATACATCTGCTTTCGAGTCTCGGTCGGGACGGCTTTCGCCGACTGCCCACCGAGGTGGGTCACGGTTATGCTGGGGACAAGTACTGTTTGCCAGCCGCGCGTCGCGAACCGGTGACACCATTCAGTCTCCTCGCTGTACATAAAAAACCCTTCGTCGAGCAACCCGGCTTCCTGCATCGCTTCTCGCCGCACCAGAAAACATGCCCCGCCCACCCAATCCACCGGGAAGGGGTCCATGGCGGATCGTCGTGTAGGGCTTTCAAAATCGGGGAGCGGATACGGCGATTGTGAGCGGTCTAGTTGTCCCGTGAGTTCGCTCATGATGCCGGGAAATCTCGCCCAACAAATTTGCGGTGTTCGGTCGCGATTCAGAAGGAGCGGGGAGCAAACTGCCGTTTGATTATGCTGTTTCATCACCGTCGTCAGTTGGTCGAATAAGTCCACCGGAACCACAGTGTCCGAGTTCAAAAGCAAACAATAGTCTCCGATCGCAAACTTAAGAGCTATATTGTTTGCCCGTGAAAACCCCATGTTCTCGGTGTTTTCTACGACACGAAATTTCGGAAACGCATTTCTCACCGCGTCTACCGACCCGTCATTGGAGGCGTTGTCGACGATAAAAACTTCTGTTTGTATCCGGGATCGTTCAATGGCGGCTTCGACCGCATTTAAGCAGTCAAGCAGCAAAGACTTCGTGTTCCAGTTGACGATTATGACCGAAAGATCCATGGATTTTGCGGGAAGGCGCGGCCGGGTCGGAGGCTCCCACCGGGACTCTTTAGAGTCCGTCATTGTTTGCGCCCGGCGACGGCAAAAGATCGGTAATCTGCCCTGCGAGATCACGCCAATTGTACCGCTCCTCGGCGAGTTGACGTGCCCGCGCCGCGATTTGCTGTCTCCGATCCGGTTGCCCGAGGAGCCGCGTGCATGCCGACGCGAAGTCTTTGGGTGTATCGGCGAGGAGCAGATGCCTACCGTCTTCGCTTCCGGCAAGTCCGCTCGCCCCCACTCGGGTGGAAACCACTGGAACCCTTGCCGCCCATGCTTCCAAAATCTTGAGACGCGTTCCCCCGCCGGTTTTAAGCGGAACCGTACAGATAACGGC
Organism: Armatimonadota bacterium; assembly: GCA_014379275.1. GTDB lineage: Bacteria > Armatimonadota > Armatimonadia > Armatimonadales > Armatimonadaceae > JACMIU01. The sequence goes on from JACMMA010000727.1 coordinate 11,163, forward strand.
GGACGCGAGAATGGGTCGGATATCGGACACATAATCGGTGAAGATTACCCGGGGATTCCCTGCAAACGGTTCCCCGACGCTCTGCGGAATCGCTCCCGTGACCACAAGATGCGCGTCCGATATTTCTTTGGCGATCAAGGGTAAAATTTCCTGGACGAACCAGGCGACGGCTTCTCGGTTCGGACCGTAGGTCAAGGAACCGTTGTAAATAGCACGACCCGCAACCGGTGTCGGCACATGCTTGTGGGAATAGTAGGCGATGTCCACGCCGTTCGGCACCACGATTACCGGCGGCCTCTCGGACCCGACGAGTGATCGCACGGCGGTAGCTTCTTCCGCGGAAACCGATGTCAGCGCGTCAAAGCGTTTCAGCTCGCGCCGCCAGTAGTTGTCATGCTTGGCTCGGGTCAGCCCGGTTCGGATTATCGCGCGTGCCCCCTGCGCCTCCTGCGCCGCTCGCGCGACGCCGGAAACCTCCACCTGCTCCAGAACCACCGGTATCCCGTTCGGGCGCTTCGGAATAAATGGCGCGGAGGCGAGTTCCATAGCGATACAGGCGTCCGGTTTCTGTAGGAACCCTTTGATCATGGCGTCACGCAGGGCCGAGTTATCCGTTTCCGAAATCGAACGCGGCACGTGGGACAGCAGGTCGCGAATATCGCCTCGGCTTCCGCCATCGTGCCATCGCCAGGGAAACACCGCGACGGATTCGCACAACTGTCGTAGTGCGCCGTAGTCCGCCCGGCTGGCGATATCTTCCTGCAGACCCGTCACCAGTCGGATGGCATGACCAGCATTCGCCCACTCCCGGATCAGATGGAACGCCCGCAGACGCGACCCGTTGTCCGGCGGACAGGGGAACCACGGGGATAATACGAGAAGATTCACGGCAGTCTGCTGTCAGTATAGCGTCCGTCCGCGTTTCGCGCCGTTCTTAGTTTCTCCGATGCGGTATAATACCGAGGCTATTTTTATATACGCAAGGAGCGAATACTTTTTTGGAAACGTTGCCGGAAGGCACATTGCGCTTTATTCCCCTCGGTGGGGTCGGCGAAATCGGCAAGAATATGTACGCCTATCAGGTTCGAGACCAGATACTGGTCGTGGACTGCGGCTTGAAGTTCCCCGATGATGATATGTTCGGCGTGGACGTCGTGGTTCCGGATGTCCGCTGGCTCATCGAGAACAAGGACGCTGTACAGGCGATTGTTTTAACCCACGGTCATGAAGACCATATCGGCGGTCTCGCGCACATCCTCCCCCAGTTGGACAATGTTCCGGTGTACGGTCCCAAACTCGCCCTGGGATTGGCGAAGGGGAGGCTTTCCGAGCGTAAGATTCTCGGTCAGGTGACGCTCCGGGAGTTCGGACCGGACGATATTCTTTCTATCGGCCACTTCACGGTGGAACCGATTCGCGTTTCGCACTCCATCCCGGATTCTTTCGCGCTGGCAATCCGAACGCCTGCCGGGACCATGATCCACACCGGCGACTTTAAGTTCGACCAAACCCCGGTGGACGGCTTGCTGTTCGACGTGGCGAAACTGGCGCGTATCTCGGAGGAGGGCGTGCTCGGGCTGGTTTCGGACACGACCAACGTCGAGCGACCCGGTTTTGTTCCGTCGGAGCAGATTGTCGGGCAGACGTTCGACCGGATCATCCGCGAAGCACCGGGCCGCGTGATCATCGCTTCGTTCGCGTCGCAGATTCACCGCATGCAGATGGCGGTCAACTCGGCGCAAAAATTCGGGCGCAAGGTCGCTGCAGTCGGGCGGTCGATTCAAACCAACTTCGAATTCGCGTCCACGGCGGGCTACCTCCAGGTGCCCGAAGGCATCCGGGTCCGTGCCGAAGACACCGGTTCGGTCCGTGCGGCGGAACTGGTCATCCTGACGACGGGTTCCCAGGGTGAACCGCTTGCCGGCTTATCCCGCATGGCGAACGACGACCACCGGCAGGTGCGAATTCAGGAGAATGACACGATCATCCTGTCCGCGTCGCCGATTCCGGGCAACGAGGACGCCGTCTGGCGTGTCGTAAACCGATTGATCGAGCGCGGCGCGAACGTCATTTATGACACGATCATGCCGGTCCACGTTTCCGGGCACGGCTATTCCGAGGAATTGAAGCTCGTTCTTAACATCGTCAACCCGCGCTACGCGATCCCGGTTCACGGCGAGGCGCGTATGCTTCGCCGCTACAATATCATCGCGCAGGAAATGGGCTGGCGCAAAGAAGATACGTTCCACCTGTCTATCGGCGACGTTCTCGAACTGAACGAAACCGAGGGCAAGGTCGTGGACCGCATTCCGAGTGGCGCCGTTCTGGTGGATTCGTCGGGTTCCGGCGCGATCCACGAGGTCGTTCTGCGCGACCGACAGCACCTCGCGGAAGACGGTTTTGTAGTTCTGGTGGTTGGGCTGAACCGCGAAACCGGCGAGATCGTTTCCGGACCGGAAATACTTTCGCGCGGTTTCGTTTACATGGACCACAGCGAAGACTTGATCAACGATGCGGTGGCGTCGGTGCGCGAATACTTCGAGGGTTTTCCGGCCGGTTCCAGTCGCGAGATCGACGCCGTCCAGGGCGACCTGCGACAAAGCCTGAAGAAACTCTTCGAGCGACGCACCGGACGCCGCCCGTTGGTTCTGCCACTGGTGATGGAGTTGTAGTTCTCCGCCCCCTGACTCCCTCTTATTCCGTTGAGAGGGAGTCAAAGGGCGAGAGAACCGAACGTCCCATACTCAGCGAGGGCGCGATCCACGACACCCTGCTCTGTTTCTGTTAGTTCGACGAGCGGCAACCGTACACCGCCGACCGGTTGACCGATCCTACCCATCGCGTATTTTAGCGGTGACGGGGAGGGTGCGGAAAACACCGCGCGGGTCAGCGGTAAGGTCCGTAAAAAAAGGCATAGTGCTTCCGTGGGGTCGCCGTCGAACCAGGCGTTGCACGAGGCTTGCAGATCGGGACCGCAAAGATGCGAAACGACCGAAATGACACCCGTCCCGCCGAGCGCGAGCGTCGGCAGAACGGTGCCGTCATCGCCCGTGTATATATCGAACTCCTCGGGCGTGGTGCGGGCGATCTCGCCTACCTGTGCCAGATTCGCCGAGGCCTCTTTCGTCGCCACGATGTTGGGAACGTCTTTCGCCAGACGCGATGTGGTGCTTGCTTCGATGTTTGTGATCGTGCGCCCCGGGACGTTATAGAGGATCACGGGTAGCGGAGTGGCCTCGGCGACGGCGCGGAAATGACGGTACAAACCCTCTTGCGATGGCTTGTTGTAGTACGGCGCGACGGCGAGTATGGCTCCGGCTCCGGCATCGTGCGCGCGGATTGCCGTTTTTACCACGGCACGGGTGTCGTTGCCGCCAACCCCCGCTATGGTTTTGTTTTTGCCGATGACCGCCGAGACGACGCGTACGAGTTCGGCTTTTTCGTCGCCGTCAGTGGTCGGCGACTCCCCCGTGGTGCCGTTGATGACCAGGGATTCGGACCCGTAGGAGAGAAGCCAGTGGGCAAGCCGCTCCGCGCGAAGATAATCCACCTCCCCGCGTTCATCGAATGGCGTAACCATCGCCGTGACCACCCTACCCCATCGCCCGTTCATTCCTCGCATAACCTGTTTGTTCCTAAAAATCGGATCGAGGAAACCACGGATCGGTATTTCCCCCATCCTGTATACGGTGCGGGGGACGTCGGCGCAACCTATACCGATCCGCGGTCTTCTATTTTCGCGCGGCCAGGTACCCCCAGACGTACACATTCGGGGTCCAGGCGTCCACCACGAACTCGTTGGTCGCCGGGTAGAGGTAAATGTCGAAATACGCCTCGGGCACCGGCCACTCATACGCGTTCGGCTTGCAGTTCGGTCCGAGCGAATACTGCATCGGCCAGAGTGCCCACTGCTGGTCGGGCCAGTTTGGCCAGTCGAAGTTGCCGTACACCGTGATCCCTTCCGGCGGTGCCTGCCCCGTCGCCCGCGAATCGATATGGAACGGATGCTTGACCGGGTTTGCGCCGACGCCGGTGGTGTAGGTAATATTCGACGGGTTACCGCCCGCCGCGAACGCACACGCCTGCACCGCCCCCGCCAGGTATTTTTTCTCGCCGGTCAGAAAGTGGGCGCGGCACAGTTCGATGGCATCCGGTGTGGACCAGAAGCCGATAAACATCGGCTTCCCGGCGTCGGGTGTAGCGAGGCGGAACGAGTTGCCGCTCGCATAGTTCAGCGCGGCCTCGGCTTGCTGTTTCAACCCGGCTATCGCGCGAGTCTTCATCGCCGAGTCTGACCGACGCGACGCGGGGAGAGTGGCGTACAGGAACGCCGCGTCGCGTTGCACGGCGGTGCCGTACTGGAACAGACTCGCCCCCTCGGTTTTGAGCGACGTGTTCTCCAGAAACAGGTCGTGCCAGCGTTTTTCGCCGGTCAGGTCGTACAGAAGCAGCGCCGAATAGTTGCGGGCGTCGGTCATCTCCCACTTGATCTTGCCTGCAACGCCGTCCGCTTTTCGCTTCGCGTAGTCGCGCTCCGCCCAGTCCATCGCCTTCGTCGCCGACAACTTGTAGGTCGCGGCTAACTTCGGGTCGTATTTCGCCAGCAGCTTCGCCGCCTTCGCCGCAACGCCCGCGTAGTACCACGACGCGTGCGGGTCCGGCGCGGTCACGTAATTGTCGCGGCTTTGTTTCCAGGAGACTTCGTGCGCGGACGGGTCGCCGTTGCTTTCTATCTGGTATGGCACGCCGCCGTCCGACTTCTGCAAACGGCGGAAGAGTTCCAGCTCGAACAACGCTTCGGTGAGCACGTCCGGCACGCCGGGTCGGGCGGGGATATTGAGTTTGATCGGCGCGAAGTATTCGGGGAAAACGTCCATCAGTTCCAGATGCGCCATCGTCACCTTCATATGGGTGACGCGGCGCGGGTTAAAGTCGCCCGCGTCGTGATAACCGCCCCACGCCCCCGGCACCGACTTTCCCGTACTGCCTTTGCTGAGTGCCTCCCCCGCCTCCCCCTTGCCGCCGTCCACGACGTTGTAGGTCGTTTCGAACACTTCGGTGTCCTCGCCGGGGTAGAGACTGCGCGGCTTCTGGAACGGGGTGTACGGCGGTCCGAGTGCCGGACCGCCGCGGTTGTTGAACAAGCCGCGCATCTGCGTCACGAACGCCTTTTTCCACGCGTCCCGCCCGACCGTGAACGGATACGAGCAACCGACACCGTCCACTCTGACCCGATACGTCCCGGGCTTCGCCAGCGCGGAAAAGTCGAGATGATACACCGCCGTTTTCTGGTAATTGACTTCCTTGCCCAGCCAGAGTTTTTCCGTGGCGTCCTTTCCCTTCGCCAGTTTCGCCATACCGGTCAACACGGCGTTCCCGGTCCCGGCATCGACCACGCGGAAAGCGGGCAGTTTCGCGTATTCGTAGCCGCCGCCCGTGCCGAGCCAGATAGAAAGGAACCCGGTCTTCGCCGGGTCGTCCGGGCGGAACCCGATCTGCGGCACGTGGACCGCCTCCGAGCGCGTCGTTGTAT
>JACMMA010000728.1 GCA_014379275.1 Armatimonadota bacterium
AAATTCGCGCAGGTCGGCGAGGGAATTACGGACTTCGAACCGATCTTCACCGCGTCCGAACTCGTCGGCGGGGTCGAATACTACATCGTCGAGCAAGACAGCACCTACGACACGCCCCCACTCGAAGCCATCACGACGTCGTTCCGCAACCTGCAAAAAATGGGCAAAGCGTAAGAGAGGGTTTGAACCGCCAAGACGCCAAGGCCGCCAAGGTTGGGGCTTGCCGGTTTCGACAAGCCGCCTCCATAACGAGTGGAGCGTACAATCTTAAAACCTCCCCTCCCTCTTACCTTGGCGGCCTTGGCGTCTTGGCGGTTCGAAAAACAAAAAAGAACATGAACAAAGAATTAGTCAAAGCCGCTGTTAAATCGTTGCCGATTGAATTACCGTCGTGGGGATTCGGGAACGCCGGGACGCGATTCGGCGCGTTCCCCGAACCGGGCGTCGCGCGAGACGTGTTCGAGAAGATCGAGGACGCCGGGAGTGTCCACCGCCTGACGGGGGCGTCGCCCACCGTCGCTGTGCATATCCCGTGGGATTTGCCCCCTGCCGGTTCCGACTGGTCGAAGATTGCCGCGTTCGCGAAGGACGAGGGCGTCGCCGTTGGCGCGATAAACCCGAACCTGTTCCAGGAGCAGGAATATAAGCTAGGTTCCGTCTGCCACCCCGACCCGAAGGTGCGCGCGAAAGCCGTCGCGCATATCGTCGAGTGCGCCGAAATCGCCGGGGTCACCGGATCGAAGCAGGTATCCGTCTGGCTCGCCGACGGCACCAACTATCCGGGGCAGGACGACATCCGTGCCCGTCGCGCCCGGCTCAAAGAATCGCTATCCGCCGGGTATGCCGCGCTCCCTTCCGGGGTCGAGATGCTCATCGAGTACAAACTGTTCGAACCCGCGTTTTATACCACGGATTTAGCTGACTGGGGCACGTCGCTCCTGATGTGTCAATACCTGGGACCGCAGGCGAAGGTTTTGGTAGACACCGGGCACCATGGGCATTACACGAATATCGAGTTCATCGTCGCCACGCTACTCGACGAAGGGCGGCTCGGCGGGTTCCACTTCAACGACCGCCGGTACGCGGACGACGACCTGATCGTCGGGTCGGCGAACCCGTTCGCTCTGTTCCTCATCTTCCACGAACTGATTAACTGTCACGACGGGAGAACGGCGGCGCCGGTCGCGTACATGCTGGATCAGGCGCACGTGATCGAGAACAAGATCGAGGCGATGATCCTGTCCGTGCTGAACGTGCAGACCGCGTACGCCAAAGCCCTTCTCGTCGACCGCGCCGAACTCAAAGGTCTCCAGGAAGCGGGCGACGTACTCGGCGCACACGGCTTGTTGCGCGACGCGTACGAGACCGACGTCCGCCCGGTGCTCGCCGAACTGCGCGAAGAGACCGGACGGCCCGCCGACCCGCTACGGGCGTACCGCACAGACGAAATCATCCGCGAGCGTCGGGCGTGGCGTGGGTCGAATCCGGCGCGGGCGGCGGGCGGCGGGTTGGGGGCTTAAGCATTTACCGGCGCGGAAACGATATGAGAAGCATGGATATTACCGTACCGCGAATAAAGAAAAAAATAGCCGAAGTTCAGCACAGAGCACTGTGCGGAGAAATCAAGGATTGGGCGGGCAACTCCGCACCGGGCGGTGCCGGGATTTTCGGCGCGGATCGGCACCTCTGGCACCTGTCGGCTCCCCTTTCGGAACGCCGAGTGGCAGATTGGGAA
>JACMMA010000729.1 GCA_014379275.1 Armatimonadota bacterium
GGCGCGTACAGCAAGGCGACGCCGCCACCGATCACGAAACCCATTAAGGCTCCCGCGACGATACTACCCCAGAACCGCCCCTCACTGTCTACGTTAGCCGCTTCTTTTTTTGTCATAATGTGAGAGTATACCTGTTTTGCGAGACTTCCGTGAAAAGTGGCGGAGAAAGTTTTAAGACGTCGGAGATTTCGAGGTGACGTGGAATCGTACAACATCCGGACAACGGACCGGGATTATGGAACCACTATATCGGCGCCTCGCGTAAACGAAACCATCGATCACCTTCAACAAGACGACAAGCGCGCGTCGGCATGGTATAAGAACGGATCATAGCCACTCGGGCTGGCTCCTGAGACTTCAGTTCCATGGAATCGTACCCCTTAATCCGTCGCGGTTATACGTTAGTCGAATTGCTCGCTGTGCTCGGAATCGTTGGGCTGCTCACCGCCATACTGATCCCCATTGCTGTTACGACACGGCGACAGGGGCAGGCTACTAGTTGCCTGAGTAACGTCAGGCAGTTGGGAATCGCAATCATATCTTACACGCAAGACTACGACGGTAGTTATCCGCCAGCCCTCATGGTCGAGTTCACAGGTGATCATGCTCGGACTGCGGCCGGTTCCTACTGGTACGATCTGCTTCTTCCCTACACAAAAAATCACTTATTTATTTGCCCTTCACGATGGGTTTCCGAGGCGTATGAACACAAAGGATATGCGTGTGGTTATGCCATAAACGTAAACTTAAGCCAACCCAATAAGACCGGGCTACAACTACATTACACCGGGCAGAATGAGGCGTTGGTGCGAGCGCAATCAAACTTAGTCACGATTTTTGACGCACGAGCGGGGATTATAGCGATGAATATACCTGATTTCCCGAATCCAGTCGAAGGTATCTATTCCACCGCCATGGAGGAAGAAATCAACGCACAGACACCCGCGTCGTCCCGACATCAGGGCGGGGCCAATTACGCGCTTGCGGACGGTCACGCGAAGTGGCTCCGGCTGAATGAATTCGACACGGAGTGTGACCGAAATAACCCCTGTTTCAAACCGTAACACAGTTTACAAAACTCTCGGAAGGTAATTTGCCCGTTATCGTTCCGCCGCCGAGAACCCAGCCTTCTTGCTCTCCGATGCCGTAGTACACGGCGGCTTGTCCCGGCGCGACCGCGCGGAGCGGTTCGTCGAACCGGACGTGGACCATGTCGTCCTCCGTGCGTACCAGATGCGCGGGCGCGGGCGCCATGTTGTAGCGGATTTTTACCGCGCACGGGTATGGCTCCGCGCCGATGGCGAGCGGGGGGAGCGCGACCCAGTTCAGGTCTTGCACCACGCAACCCCGCGCGTACAGTTCGTCGTCGGTGCCGATCGTCACTTCGCCCGTTTTGGCGTCCACGGACAGCACGTAAAGCGGCGTCGCCGAACCGATGTTGATCTTCTTGCGTTGCCCGACGGTGAAGTGCGCCGCGCCCTCGTGCGAGCCGCGCACCTTGCCGGCCGAGTCCACGAACTTGCCCGGCGCGAGCGTTTCCGGCGCGGACTCGGCGAGAAAGTCGCGGTAGTCGCCGTTCTGTACGAAGCAGATCTCCTGGGAGTCGGGCTTTTCCGCGACGGCCAGGTTGTATTTACGTGCCATCTCCCGCGTCTCATCCTTGGACACGACCCCGCCGAGCGGCATCGTCATGTGGGCGAGTTCGCCTTGCGTGGACGCGTACAGGGCGTAGGACTGGTCCTTCGCGACCGTGCCCGCGGTCAGCAGTCCGTAGCGGTCGGTCGCGGTGTCACGAAACACTCGGGCGTAGTGCCCGGTCGCCAGTTTCGTCGCGCCGAGTTGTTTCGCCCGCTTCATCAGGGCGTTAAATTTGATGTACCGGTTGCAGTTGATGCACGGGTTCGGGGTCCAGCCTTGCTTGTAGGATTCCACGAACGGTTTGATGACTTTTTCCGCGAACGGCTCCCGGTAGTTGAGGACGTAATGCGGGATGCCGATCTTCGCCGCCACACGCCGCGCATCCTCGACCGCGCCGAGCGAACAGCAACCCGCGCCCTTGGTTTCCGTCGACGATTCCTGCCAGATCTGCAGGGTGATGCCGACGACGTTGATGCCCTGCTCTTTGAGCACGGCGGCGGCGACGGACGAGTCCACGCCGCCGCTCATGGCGACGACCACGGTCTCCCCGGCTTCCGGGAGTTGCTCGACGATGCGGTTTCCTACGGTATTCATAGCCGCTTATTATATCAGTGTTTGGGGCACGGATGTCGCGCTACGAACGAGAAGGGACCGGCGCCGCAGGAGTGAACAGGGGGAGCCGGTGGCTACTCTTTTGACGTACGGCGAAGGGTAACACGGGTCGCTTCGGAGATTATTCTTGGGGCCGCACGGTTTCCCGTCGCGAAACGAATCATCGAAAGGAGGGGTGAGTCCGTTTCCC
>JACMMA010000116.1 GCA_014379275.1 Armatimonadota bacterium
CCGACTTGCCGGGCAAAGAGACAATCGAGCGACTACTAAACAGCACTGCGGATTCACGTTCCGTCCGGCTCAGTGCCGAGCAGATCGAACGACTGATCGACGGGCTGTTCACGGCATTTTTGACGCGCGGTTTGCAACCGGATCACGAACCCAACGCGTTCGGCTTGGAGATCGAAGGCTGGATCGATTGTCTCAACGTAGCCGAACGGCATCGGGAGGAGTCCCCCACGAAGTCATGACAAATTTGCCATGAGCGCGATTAACAACGAGTGCCGTCTACGCTATACAGTAACCATGCCCGCCGATCTGTCCGACGACTCGCGGGCACTTGCGCAATATCCGGTATGACCCCTGCAAACAAGCCACTATGAAGTATTACCTCCCGTATGATGCGCAGGCGTTAGGTTTGGACGCGATAACCGAGATCGCCATCCGCCAGGGAAACGCGTATGCCGCGTACCTCGACACGATCCGGGAGAAATTGCCGCCCGCGCTACGGGACATCACGCACATCAATTTCGGCGACTACCAGCCGGAGAAGATCGCGGTCGACCTGCCTGCGTCTACCGTCACGATTCATATCATGGGGGAGACAATAACATTTCGCCGGGTGGAACAGGTTTTTCTTCTTCGTTTCTCGGGAGTCACCCGGTTCGACGTCAGCACCGCCTTGCGACAGAACCCGTCACCGTTTCTCGCGTATTCCCTCGAAGTCGAGGTGCACGAGGTCGAGCTAATCGAGCCGGGCTTTTTCGAGTTCCGGTTCGCGTTCCACGGACGAACCGAGATGGCTATCCGCTTCAAGGAGTTCACGTACGAGATTATCGACGCGGGCGACGTTGACCAGTACGGCAGGTCTGGCGAGGCGGTAGCGGACCCGGTCGTGGAGGCGGAGCGCCTGGCACGGACAACAAAATGGGATCCGCGTATACTGACCGAAATAGCATCCCAGGTCGCCGGTGGGGACGCGTTCACCCACTATCGCCTCGGTAAACTCGCTTTGGAAACCGGCGATTATCCCCTCGCCGTGGGGCAGTTGACGCTTGCGATGGAATGTGACCCTGATCACAGGTCCACGCGGTTCGCGCTAGCGGAGGGGAAATACGAGGTTCATGAGTATACGGACGCCCTGTCCTTGATCGACACGATACGGGCGCAAAGTCCCAACCACACGGGGGCGTTGCTCTACCACGTCCGCATCCTGGGAGCGACGGGACAATGGGATGCGCTAACACGGTTCTGCACCGAGTCGGTTATGTCGGTCAGCGGCGAAGTCCCCCTCTGGCTCGCGCTCGCCTTAGCCAACACAAACCGCACAAAGGAAGCGGAAGTCCTTTACGAATCGATCAGCAAGCTTATAAGAAACAAAAACGCCGCGCTGAATAAGCGAGTTCACTCCGCCTTATCTTCCGTAACGCAGTGAAAATCGGTGACTTGATCACGCGAACTCGGGTAAAGTAGGGCATCCCATCGACTTCGGTACGCTTTGGGGTTTCACCCACCGGTTAACGCCGTTTCCAACCGGAACGCTTCACCGACAGCGAAACGCTTCCAACTCTTACTCCCCCGGGATTGGGGGCGGGGGGCCACAGCACACGCGTAACCAACCGAACGGTTCGAGCGTCTGAAAGGGTATGACAATGATTCGATTCGCAATGGCGGCAATCGTGGTGAGCGTGGGCAACGTGGCCTGGGCGCAAGCACCGGTCCCCGCGCAACGTCCCGACATTTCCGGCGTGGTGCTCGGCGCGGACAAAAAGCCGGTCGCGGGCGCAAAGGTCTACGCCGCGCGGTGGGACGCCACCATTTATGAAATGGTTCTACTGCCCCCGGTGACCACGGGTGCGGACGGTCGCTTCGTTTTGGAGGGCAAAACCCTGCCGGACATCGGCGCGGCGACCACCGTGACGGCGGCGATGGTGTACGTCGACGCCCCCGGCTACCGGTTCGCGCGGGCGGGGGTGACAAACGGCAAGCCGAACGAACTCACGCTCGACGCCGGGGGCGGCGTGGTGCGCGGGTCGGTCGTGGACGCCAGAGGGAAGCCGGTCGCGGGTGCCCGGATACAGGCCGGGGCGCTGAGTCCGGACCCGACCCGGCGCACGTTGGACACCGATATTCCCGCCCCGTTCGCGGAACGCTACAAGACCCGCACGGACGCGGCGGGGGAATGGGAGATCCGCAACGTTCCCGCAAGCGGCAAGGCGTATATCTTGCTGGACGATCCCCGCTATGTGACGGTAAGCCGTGAGGTGGCCTGCGCCCCCGAAGGCGCGGCGGCGACAAAAACGGGCGGGGAACCGTTCGTCGCGCTCCCGGCGTCCGCGATCACCGGCACGGTCCTCCTGCCGGACGGCAAGCCCGCCGGGAGCGTCCGGGTGACGGCGCATGCAGCGGGCGACGGCGACGGCGTCTTCGGCTCCGATAAAACGAACGCCGACGGGACGTTCCGCATCGGCAAGATCGGCAGGGGAACGTTCACGCTTTCCGCGAAACCGCGCGACAAATCGCTCCTCGCGCCCGCGCAAAGCGGTATCACGGTTGCCGCGGGCAAGGAAACCGCGCTCAAGCCGCTCGCGCTGCTCGCCGGGACGCCGGTTTCCGGCACCGTCACCGACGCGAAAACCGGCGCGGGGATCGCC
>JACMMA010000117.1 GCA_014379275.1 Armatimonadota bacterium
AGGATGCGCGGCAGGGCGATTACGACCGAGTCGGTTTTGTTTTTGGCATACAGCGCGGGGAGCAGTTCGCGCCCCAGTGCGCCCCACATCGGCGTGAACACGTAGAACGCGCCGAGCAGTACCATCACCCAGAACGTCGTGCGCTTCGCCGAGCGACCGTCCGGGTTGGTGTAGAATCGGACCAGGATATGCGGCAGTCCCGCCGTCCCGCAAACCAGCGCGATGATCAGGGAGTAGGTGTACAGGAGCGGGTACCCATGCTTGCCGGTCAGGGTGCCGTAGGGTTCGATCCACTTTTTGTTCGCGGGCGCGTTCGGGACGTAACTATTACCGAGTAGCATCCCTTTGACCGGCGTTTCAAACTCGACCTTCACGGTGCCTATCGTTGGCTTGCCGCGACCATCGTCTACAGTGTACGGGGTTGCCCAAATAGTAGCACCATCTGGAAGTACAACGCCTCGCGCCCCGTTCGCGAGGCGGACCAGAGAAACACGTTTGTGGCGTTCTTCAAGCTGTACTCGTGCCTCAAACAACGGCGGAAGCAGAGCACCTTGTTCGGTCGCTAGAGCGAGGAGTTCATGATTTCCCCTGTTTTTGTCGGCTTCCCCGTAGTAGACAGGTAGGGAAGCCACTAAGGCATCATCTGGAACGCCAGTGGTGGAAGGCGGTACCGCTGTCACCTTGTATAAGGTCGCGCCGTTAACAACCATCAACGACCTTCCCCGTGTGGAAAATGTGACCGCATTGGCGGGGGCTTTTTCACGCCCCGGTATGTTGAGGAGCACATTACTAGCGGCACGCGGCGCGTTTTCCGAGTCGATAGCGTTCCTGCCGACCGCTTTGTCATAGCCGCCGTAGAGGGACGCGATCACGAAGAACGGCACCGCGATGGCGAACGCTTTCGCCCAATACTGGAACGCCTGAACCAGCGTGATGCCCTTCATGCCGCCGAGCGCGACGTTGAACGTGATCACCGCGCCGACGATGACGATGCCGACATAATAGGGCCAGCCCATGATGGTGGACATCGTTAAGCCTGCTCCTTTCATCTGGGGCATCGTGTAGAAGAAACCGATACAAAGCACGAACAGCACGGCGACCTTGCGGAACGCGGGCGAGTCGAACCGCCCTTCGGCGAAGTCGGGGATGGTGTACGCGCCGAACCGGCGGAGCGGCCCGGCAATAAACAGGAGCAGGAAGAGATAGCCCGCTGCGTACCCGACCGGGTACCAGAGCGCGTCGTAGCCGTTCTTCATTACCAAGCCCGCGATGCCCATGAACGATGCGGCGGAAAGGTACTCGCCGGAAATCGCGGCGGCGTTCAGCGATACCCCGACCGAACGTCCGGCGACGAAGAAGTCCGACGCCGACTTCGATTGTCGCGTCGCGTAGATGCCCATCGCAATCGTAGCGAGCGTGATCAGTATCACGGCAAAGAGGGGAATCAATGTCATTCAGCAAACTCCTGCGTGCCCGGAAATAGTTCGTCGTCGAGAAATATCTATCCGTCCCGGGTATAGTCACGCAATATATTGTCTGCTCTGTCGCTTTATTCCTTCTCGTCTGCCTCTTCTTTTGTCCTCCCGGACGGGGCAAACTGGGAGGACAAAAGAAAGAAAACTTAACGTCATGGCTTGTTGGAACGATAAGAAAAGTGGAGACATACTGAGATGACCCCCCGAACCAGAGAACTGATTTCGCGGCTGGATAAAGCCACACATACCGAACGAATTCGCGAAATGATGGCGCACGGGCAAGCCGCGCGTACCGATGGGCAAACCGCTGCGACCCTGCAGGAACTCGCCGGGAGCGATAACTTTTACGAGCGTTCTCTTGCCTTAATGTCTTGCTATGCCACCCGTGACGGAGCGATGACGCTGCGTTTCCTGGCAGACCGATCCCGGCTTCTGCGAGGAGTCGCCCTCGGGTTGGTACCGCTCGCCTGCACCGACGAACAGCTCGTGACCGTGTTACAGTCGGCCCTCCCGAAAGCACAAATTACGCTTTTGCGAAGCCTGCGCAACCACAAGCGTTCCGGCGCGATAGACCGCTTTCTGGAATCCATCGCGGCGGGCGACGACCCGACCACGCTCGGGGAGTATTTGGTCTTCGGCTCCGCCGCTTTCGTCCGGCGCTATCTGGAGCGGGGGGCGGAACGGTTCGGCGAAACCGATTGGCGACGTATGGCTCGGACGCATCCCGACGTCGCCGTCGAAGCACTTGCCGAACGACTGCGGCAACAGACTGATTCCGATCCGCGACTGCTCGCTCATCTGAACGCCGTGCTGCCAGAACTTTCCGAGACACGACCGGACGCCGTGCTGGAACTGGTGCGTTCGGTCCTGCGCTACGAGTCCCCGTCGCGGCTGTCGTTGCAACGGCTGGCGGAGCGCCGCCCCGACGCGATCGCGGATCTCGCGCTGACGGTGGAGGACGCACTTCCGGTACAGTTCGGCGATATCGCCGCTCGCCTGTCGGAAGACCGGCTGTTCGCCCTGCTGGAAAGCCGTCCCGTGCTGCTCAAGTCCCTGCCCGGCAACCTTTATCGTCTCGCCCCGTCGCTCCGTGCGAAGGTATACGCGGTCGCGGGGCGCGGCTGGCAGAGCAAGGATGGCGTGGTGGACGACACGGTTATCGCGGCGCTTCCCGCCCCGGTGCGCGAATCCGAGGCGCGACGCCATCTGGCATTGCCATATTTGCAGACACCCGACGCGTCCCGTTTTTCCTACGCGACGTTTCTGCCGTGGGACGAGGCCCGCGTCGTTCTGGACCCGTATATCAAAAACCCGGACGCCGAACTGCGGGGCGACGCGCTTTCCGCGTTGATCCGGACCGCGCGCTATCATGTCGACCGAATGGGCGATGTGCTGGCTCTGGTTCGCGCCCGCAACAATGAGCAGGACCCGGTACGCCGCGCTCTACTCGGATCGCTCGGCGCCCTGCCGCCGTCGCGCTGGCAAACCGGGCACCTCGACGCCCTGGGGCAGATCATCCGTGACGCCCTCGACGCGTCGGACCTATCTTTCGCGACGGCGAGCCAGGCCGAACAGCTGGTCGTCAAAATGGTGCCGTTTCATCCGGATTGGGCGGCGCCGTGGCTTGCTACCCTGGTCAAAGAGCGAGGGCAGGTGACGTTTTATGGGCTGCAGGATAGGCTTACCGACCAGGACGTCCGCCGGATCGCGCCCGCTCTTTTGCCCGTGCTCACTTCCTGGCGGACACACGAGCGTCAGCAAAATCTGCTGAGTGCGGCGCGGGCGTTCGCCCTGCGGTTTCACGTTTTCGAGGAGTTCGGCGCACTGCTGGAAGGGGTCGTTCAAACCTCGAAACACAGCTATATCGTTTCGCAAATACTCGACATTCTGCGTCAGCATCAGCCCGAACGGTTTCGACGGCTCGTGCCACAACTACTCATCGGCGATAAAAGCGTCGTGACACTGCCCGTCGTTTATAACTACCTCCACCGGAAACGGCAGGATTTAATTACGCCGTTTCTGGGGCAACAAGCCTACGAGGGGCGATTCAGCACCGGGCGGACGCGTTTTGTTTTGCCGCTACTATTCGGGTTCGAGCGCTGGACGGCGCGACAGCAGGAACTGTTCGCGGAAACGCTGGAACGAGTCAGTCAGGACGCCGCCCGAGACACACCGGCGATTTCTCAGGTAATCACGCAGCTTGCCGCCCTGCCGGCGGTGTATCCGGCACGTCTTTTCGTCCTCGCGGATGCACCGGGCACGAAAACCGCGGTGCGCGATCTCGCGTTGCAGTCGCTCGCACGGCTGGATGCGGGGCAAGGTGTCCCGGTACTGGTAGAGGCACTCGGTGATGACCGTGCCCGGATCGCGATTTACGCCCTCCGTGCGGCGATACTCGAAATGCCCGCCGAAAACGCCCTGACGTTGTTACAAAACGCACCGACGCAAAAAGTGACGGTCGCGAAGGAGGTGGTGCGTCTCCTCGGTGATCTGCGAACGCCGCGTTCTCTTCCCGTGCTGCTGGCGATGGCTCAAAAGCCGTTGCATCGCGACGTGCGAGTCGCGTTGCTTCGCGCCTTGTGGGATCACATCGAGCAGGACGAAACATGGCCTGTACTGAATGCCGCCGCGACAGACCCGGACGCCGCCGTCGCGCGCGGCGTGGTACGCATCCCGGTGGATCGTCTTTCCGTGCGCGCCGCCGGACGACTGCGCCGACTGCTGGCGATGTTGCTCGAACACCCGGACGTACAGGTGCGTCTCGACGTCCTCGCCCGGTGTTCCGGATTGCCGATCTCGGACAGCGAGCGCGTGCTTTTACCGCCGTTACTAGCACGACTCGAAACAAGGTCGCCGAAAGAAATAGATAGTGCCGCCCAGGCGATTTTCAGCACCTATGGTGGGCGCGATGCGGACGCTATCGCGGACACCGTTGGGCGGATTCAGAAGAACCGGCGCGCGTTGACGGCAGTGCTCACCGTGATGCAGGCAAATATCCGGCAAAACCGCCGACTGCTCCGGGAAGCAACCCGCAGGGTCCTGACCGTGCTGGCGTCCGATCCTCTGACCGCTCGTGCGCGCGCCGAGCTTGCGGTCGTGGGGCTGGGCGGAACAGAACTCGCTGAATTTTTCAGCGCATTGGTGCAAGCCGATGAATTGCATGCGGAAGCTCTGATGACGTCGGCGAACGCGATCGGATCGGATTCCGTCCTGTCTCCCGCGGAGATGAACGCGGCGGAAGCGATCCTGCGGGAAGCCGATAGTAGCAGTCTACGCCGCCTCGCACTCGCGTTTCTGGTCGCCCAGGCGGGCACGACAGGAGGATGGACCGGCGAGAGACGCGCCCGCCACGCTGCCTACTGCCGCGATGCGTCGGCACTCGTCGCTGGCGCCGCACAATTCACCGAACTGCCCGAAGAGAGTAATTAGGAGACAGGTCACAGGAAAAAGGACAGGAGGGAACACGCGGCACCGACACCGGCGATTCCCTTCCCCTGTAACCTAGCCCCGTGCCCCGCCAATCCCGCCCTTATACTCGGCGACAATCTCGGCTTCGAGTCGATCGGACTCGCGCACGAAGTAGCCGCTGAGTAGCCAGGTCAAGGGGTAGAAGAGTACGCCCAGGAAAAGCCAGGTGAGGGTGAATCCGCCGACCCGCGTCCCGGCAAGCTCGGGCAGAAGCCAGTTGACGATGGGCAGACCGAATATCAAAATCAAGAACACGGCGGCGACGCGTATACTGAGCGCGGCTTGCCGCCCCATGATGGCGCGTATCAAGACGGCTTGCGCGGCAGAATCAACAGGCGGTGTGCGTTCGGATTGGGGTTCCGGCATGGAAACGGTTTCCTTCGATGAAACAGGATTAATGCAAACTGTTTCGTGTTGGAGGCGTTTGAATCCTTCTTGTTTTTGTGTTGCCCTGCCCGGGCGGGGGCAACCTTACGTTGCATCGTTGTACCTGCGGTGCTCGGGAGTCTTGCTACACCTGGCCCCGTGCTATGTTCCCGTGAATTCTACGGTTACAGGTTTTCACGGCTTGAAAACCTGTAACCGCCGAATTCACGGGAAAGAACCAACCGCTAGCAAAGAACCTAGCATCAACCCCGCACCGCAGGTACAACGATGCAACGTAAGGTTGCCCCCGCCCGGGCAGGGCAACACAAAAACAAGAAGGATTCAAA
>JACMMA010000730.1 GCA_014379275.1 Armatimonadota bacterium
AAGGGCTAACAAAGAACGCGGAGCACCTATCGTCGAAACAGCACCGCAGGTCCAACGATCCAACGTCAGGTTGGCCCCGTCCGGGTAGGACAAAAAAAGAATCAGAACGTCGTCGGGATTTTGCGCAGAGCGGGGGACGAGACCAGGCGTAGCAAGTAGCGCGGGTTGAAGGATTTGTCGCATGCCGCGCAAGACGCGCGAACGAGCCGTCTTTGCCGCCGCACCGTCGCCGCACAGGCCGGGCACTCGTATACGTAGCGCACATAGTTCGGGTTGCGCTCCTTGGGCGGTTTCGCATAGCGCGTCGTGGAACCTAATTTTCGCGCCACTTCCCAGAACGCCGCCGAGTGGTTCGGATGAACCAGGTGCGCGACCTCATGACGGAACGTATCCAGCGTTTCCTCGAAGCCGTGTTCACGCAGGGCTTGTAGTGACAGCACGATCAGCCGCTTTGCCGGGACGCAGTACCCGCCGTACTGTTTGCGGGGCGAAAGTCGAAGCTCGTCGAGCCGTAGGGACCCGGCGAAGTGCAAGCTGTTGAGCCGATGAAACTCCGCCCAGAGCAGATCCAACGCGGCGCGAACCTCGTCGTCGTCCGAACTGATCCGTCTACTTGGCATCGAAAACCGCGTCCCCTTCTTTCACACGTTGCTGGGCGTCCGCGGCGGCGGTATTCGCCTTTTGCACGGTTTTCTTCGCCGCGGCTCTCTCGGCGTCCGGGGTTTCATCGGGAGCGCATCCGGCGAACAGAGGTGCTATAAGCAGAGAGGCGATGAGAAGGGTTGTGTTTCGATTTAGCATGGGTTTGATCCGTACTTTCAATTATACAGGGGGTAGTCGGAACCCCCCACGTCCCGAGACTCGCGATCTATGCCAATCCCTGTGCGAGAAAACCGCCGTCCACTGCCACCGTTTGCCCGGTGATATGGTGCGCGGCGGGAAGGCACAGGAAAGCGACCACGCCCGCCACATCTTCCGGTTCGGCGATTCGTTTAAGCGGCGTCGCGTCCAACACCCTCTGTACGAACGCGGGGTCGGCGAGGCGCGGCGAAGCGAGAGGGGTGCGGGTGTACCACGGATTGACGGCGTTGACGCGGATGCCATCTTTCGCCCATTCCACAGCAAGATAGCGCGTCATCTGGTCCAGTGCGGCTTTGGTCATGGCGTAGGGCAACCCGGAAAGGATGGCGACGGTCCCCGCGACGGAGCCGATATTTACGATTGCGCCATCGCCGGATCGGGCGAGAAGTGGATGCGCGGCGCGGGAAAGCGCGAACGCGGAATCCAGATTGGTCGCCAGAACATGTCGGTATTCTTCGTTCGTGTATTCGGTCGTCGGTTTGCGGACGTTCGTGCCAACATTATTGATAAGAATATCGAGCGAATCCCCGAGCGAAGCGATCAGGGTTTCGGCGGCGTCCGGCTTGGATAGATCAGTGACCATCCCCCGCGGGTTTAAGCCCTCGCTCCGCCATTTCGCGACGCAGTCCGTTACGTCGGCTTCGGTTCGCGCCGCGACCGTCACGGTAGCGCCGAGGCGGAGTAGTTCATCCGCGATGGCGTAGCCGATTCCTTTCGTGCCGCCCGTCACCAGAGCAGTTTTGCCGGTCAGCCGCCAGCGTTCGAGGGGGTTCATTATTATTCGTCCACCGACACGGAAAAGGTCAGCTGGCGCAGTTGCTTTTCCTGACCGCGCTTTAGTTTCACGCCATTATCGCCGGGCGGGCTATGTTTTGTCCAATTTTCAGAGCGGAGCACTTGCCACATCGCCTTCTGTGCTTCGTCCTGTGCCAGTACTTCCGGCGCGCGAAGCCGAATATTGGGCTCGGGATTCCGCAGGTAACGTACGTATTGCCCGGCGGGAACCGTGCCGCGCCATCCGCCGGACGACAGCGAAACAGTCACACTTCCGTCGCCCGTAGAAACCATACTTTGATTGGTTTCGAGGTCGTATCCGACGCCGAACAGGGCGCTCTTCGCAGTGGTAACGCAGGAAGGTGTACGCACTTCGAACTTCGTTGTTCGGTTCCGCACACCCGCCCAAACCTGCCCGGATAAAACTTTCACGGAGAATGACTTACCTTTTCCGAGTTGGTTCAGAACGACCACCGTCTTTTCGCCGAGGCGCAAATAGTGACCCTCTGGAAGGAGGAGTAGCATCGCGGAATCTTCTCCCGTTCGAAGCATGGTTTGTGGCGTCAGAACAGGCGACGCGGCGAGAGGCGTGTAGTCACTAGCGCCGGGTGCTTTCTTCGCGGTCTTCCCGAACAGATCCACCACGCGGGCCGTGTCGGTCGCCGGGAGCGGTGTCAAAACCCTCGGCCTATTCGGGGGTGATTTTTGCGCTTGTGCAACCGGCAGGACAGTGACAGGCATCGCAAGCAAAATAGCGAGAGCGATCTTTGTGGGAATGTTCATCAAGGACATTTCAGGTTCGGTTTATTGGACAAGCGCGGTGTGGAAAGGATTCATTGTTTCGCGTGGAGAAACACGGTCCTCGGGGTTGTTTATGGATGAGCATCCACCGCGAACGATCATCCCCCGTGCCAGACGTTGCCCGGAACCAAGGCGAGCGGTTCGGGCGTAGAACAAACATTTATCGAAGACGGAAGCGACTCC
Organism: Armatimonadota bacterium; assembly: GCA_014379275.1. Lineage (GTDB taxonomy): Bacteria > Armatimonadota > Armatimonadia > Armatimonadales > Armatimonadaceae > JACMIU01. The sequence goes on from JACMMA010000730.1 coordinate 2,620, forward strand.
GATGGCGGGATAACCTCCATCGGCAGGTTTGCCCTTTATTTCAGGAGTATTTTTATGAACAGACCATCCGACGCCATGCGTCTTTTTTCCGTGGCGACACTTGCCATTGCGGGTACCGCCGGGGTGCCGATCGCGGCGTTCGCCCAGGCAGACACTCCCCCGACAACGCCCGCGCCGACAACGCCCGCGCCGGTGACGCCCGCGCCGGTGACGCCAGAGGTTGCGGCACCGGCGAAAATTGACGCCCAAAAAGAACAGACTATTCGCGAACTGCTTACGTTATCCGGCCAGGAACAGACCGTGAAGTCGGCAATTCCGCTGATCATCAAGCAATACCAGAGCCGCGTGCCCGATGCCCCTCCCGGGTTCTGGGACCGCGCGACGAAACGGTTCACGGACGGGGCGCCGCTTTTTTCCGAGCGATTGGTCCCCGTCTATGCCGCGCGTTACACGCAGGAAGAATTGAACAGCATTGTCGCGTTCTACAAAACGCCCGCCGGTCAGAAGATGGCTAGCGAGCTGCCCCGTATTCAGGCGGAGTCGGCGCAGGTCGGGCAACGGTGGGTTCTGGAGCTCGGGGAGCAGGTGCAAGCCGATCTCAGAACGGAGCAAGCGAAAGCGGCTCCCCCCGCGAAAAGCACGACACCGGCGACAGCCGCCCCGGCGACGAAGACCGGGTTCAGTAAAGCGCCGTTCAAAAGCAGCGGCAAGGTCGTCAAGACCGCGTCTGGGTTGCAGTACGATGACATGGTTGTCGGCAAAGGGAAGGCCGCCGTCGCTGGTAAGATAGCCGTGGTGCACTACACCGGGACACTGAAGGACGGGACTAAGTTTGATTCGTCGCGCGACCGGAACGAACCGTTCGAGTTTGCGCTCGGCGCGGGACAGGTCATCAAAGGCTGGGATCAGGGTGTCGCCGGGATGAAGGTCGGCGGTCGTCGCAAACTGATTATCCCGGCGAACCTGGGTTACGGGGCGAACGGCACGCCGGGCGGACCGATCCCGCCGAACGCGACGTTGACTTTCGATGTCGAGTTGGTGGACGTTAAATAGCCGCAACGATGCCCGAAGTGGTGATCATCGGCGGACCGAACGGAGCGGGCAAGTCTACCTTTGCCCGCTATGTTCTGCCGGAAGCGATGCCGTTTCTGAACGCCGACGAAATCGCTAAAACACTCCCGGGCGACTTTGCCGGAAACCGCGAACTGGAGTCCGGTCGGCGGCTTCTGGATCGCCTCGCTGAACTGAGAGTGAAGGACGCTTCGTTCGCGCTCGAAACTACGCTGGCCAGCCGTTCACTCGCGCCGCGTCTACGAGGATTGCAGGGCCAGGGGTACCTCGTACACCTCTTTTTCTTCTACGTGCCGTCTCCGGAACTTTGTCTTGCGCGGGTCGCGGCGCGGGTGCGCCGCGGGGGACATGATATTCCCGAAGCCATTATCCGCCGTCGGTGGCGGGCCGGATTGCGAAACTTTACGGAGTTGTACGCGCCACTCGCAGATGAATGGAGTGTCTTGCAGAATTTAGACGACAGCGGACCGCGACCGATAGCGCGAAAAAACAATGACAGGACGATAACGCGATGGGAACCGGATATTTGGGCGGCGATGCAAACACAAGCGAAGGGTCTGTGAAAAACTATTCTCTATTTTTCGATTTTTCCGAAGTGTTCCGCCGCGCCCACCTTGGCGTACGGGAGGCCTTACGAGACAACCAGTTGGCGGGGAACGCGATTGCCGTCTGGCGGGGAGGGCAGGTGGTTCTTGTTCCTGCCGAGAATATCAACATTCCGGGATATGACCCCGACCCCCTCAGTCGCCACGGGAAAGGCGGGGAGGGGAGCTAGCCACCCCCCCGCGTTTCGTCCACTATGCCATCGCCCGCCCCATCGGGTACTGCACCTCCGTAACAGACTGCGATTGATCCCCGCCGCGTTCGTACACGTGATAGAGTTCGCGGCTAGGACTGACGATCGCATAGCCGTTGCGCCCTGCCCATTCCACCACCGACCGGTGCGCTTTTGTTGTAGCAACGCGACGAACGCGTCTCGTGGAAGTGTTTCGCGCAGAGCAGTCCCGATCTCATCCAGCGAAAAACCGAGATCGCGCAACGCGAGAATCTGCAACAAACGCCCGATCTGATCCGCACGGTAGTACCGGTAGCCGATCTGCGCGTCCGTCCGGGCGGGTTTGATCAGCCCCCGCTCGTCATAAAACCGCAACGTTCGCACGGACACCTGACCGAGTCTCGCAAACACCGATCTGAAACATAACGTCATGCCCCTCACCCGTGGCGAGGATGTTTCTCGCCGCCGAATCTATCGTACTGCCTGCCGTAACGTCACAGTCAAGGGGCGTTGTGATGTTTTTCACAGCGAATTTTTCATCGCCGTAGCGGGCGGGGTGCCGCGTTTATATTATGCCGACCGTTGGGTAACGTGTGGAAAGTGATTACCCATAAACGAACTGTTTTCGCCGCGGCACTCGCGGCACTCTCTTTCACCCTTCCGGCGCGGGCACAGAGCCCGGTCGCTGTCACCGTGAACGGGGATCCGGTATCTTTTCCCGGGCAACCACCCGTCCAACAGAGCGACCGTATCCTGGTCCCGCTACGCGGCGTCCTGGAAAAAATCGGCGCCACGGTGCGGTACTCCGGACCGACGAAGACCATCCGGGCGACCAAAGGCGAGACTAAAATCGAACTTACGCTCGGCGAACGGGCGGCGAATATCAGTGGTAAAGCCGTCAGCCTCGATGTGCCGGCGCAGGCGATAAATGGCACGACATTGGTGCCGTTGCGCTTCGTGGCCGAATCACTCGGTGCGGATGTAAAATTCGACGGAACGGCGCGCGTCGTGGCTATTCGCACCGACGGTAAACCGAATGTCATCGTGGTGCCGGAACGCCCGTCAGTGGGCGCGAAGCCGACCGGTCCGTCGAAACCGAGCACATTCACGGGGATTTTCGTGGACTTCGCCGGTCAGAATGATGCCTCCTATACATTAAAGATGACGGATGGGAAAACGTTGGTATTGCTAAAGGGGGCGGAACTGCTTTATAATGGGAGGGCCATTGGCTTCGATGATCTGCGCTCCGGCGATAAAGTCGTCGCGACCATGAACAAAAGTGGTAATGGCATCCGGGCAGTTATCTCCGACGATGAAGGGTAACCAGGGCTCGGTAATTCTTAGAAATTACCTGCTCGCAGCAATGCGTCGTATTTAACAGTACGGCTGAAGGGAATGTGCGAAATGGTAAAAAATAAAGCGCTCATGGCTTGTAACATGCTGCTCATCATCGGTAGCATAGCCGCCCCTGCGACTTCCCAGACCGTTGTGTCTACCGCAAAAGCAACACCGCCGTCCTTGCCGCCGAAGAAAAAGGAGGCCGTCATCCCGGTCTTTGTTCGGTCGGCCTCGAAGTCCATGAGTGCCGCGATTCGCGTCAGCGTAAACGGAGCGGAAGTGAACTTCGGATTGGGTGAACCGGTCGAGGCAGACGGTCGCATCCTAGTCCCGATGCGCGGTGTATTCGAAGCACTCGGTGCCAGCGTAAAATATGACGTGGATACGCAAACGATCCATGCCGTACGCGGCGTGACCACCATCGCTCTGCGCCCCGGGGATGAGTCCGCACAGGTGAACGGCGAGACGCGCCCGCTCGAGTCTCCCGCACAGATCGTGAACGGTTCAGCGGTCGTGCCGCTTCGCTTCGTGTCTGAAGCACTGGGCGCGAAGGTGAAATGGAATCCGGAAACTTTAGAAGTGACGGTCAGCACGGAGGCACTCGAGGCGATGAAACTGCCAGCCGCCCCGCGAAAGAATGCCGTCGTCGGCATGCTCACCGGAATCTATCCCGAAGCGAAAATGGTGACGGTGCGACTTGCCGGCGGGAACAACGTCCGCGTACCGCTTACTTATGATGTGAGTGCGACGCGGCGCACTATCGGGACTGCGTTGCCAACCATTGCCACGACGGCATCTGCCCCAGTATTTTCTGCAGATGCGGTGAAAATCGGCGAGCAGGTGCAGGTCGAGATGAATGACGAGGGCGAAGGCTTACTGGTCCTGGTCAATACGGACTTACGGCGTGGTGAGGTGAAATCTGTGGAACCGCTCCCGACCACGGGCGGTGCCCGGGTAACGCTTACGGATGGCTCCGTGATTACGATGATCCCCAATCCCCTGGTTCGGTATCAAAACCGACCGGTCCCACTCGACACGATCAAACCCGCCGAACAAGTGGTGATCCGCTTGAACGAAAAGGGGGAGGGTGCCGCTCTCGCTGTTTTGACACCGGGCGCGACCAACATGATCCCGCCGCTTCCGGGTGCTGTTCCTGATCCGGTGGTATCTGTTCCGACGCCGACCCCGTCTGTGACGCCTGCGACGACCCCGAAACCTGCGCGTGGGTCGGCGCCGAAGAAAGCACCCGCGAACACCACCCCTCTGAAACCCGTCGTCCCCGCGCCGGAACCGATCCCGGATCGCCCACCGGCCTAACCAACCCTCATGGTTTTGTGTGCATGGTACAATATGTGGCCATGCACACAAGACTAGATTTCCTCCGCGCGAAAATCGGCCAAGCTGTTTCGGATAAGCCGGTGATGCGCAGCGCCGTGACGCTCCCCTCGGGACACGCTCTGTCGCTGTGGCATGGGGACATCACCGAAGAAGCCGTAGATGCCATCGTCAATGCCGCGAACGATGGACTGGTCCATGGGGGCGGGGTGGCAGGGGCAATAGTCCGCAAAGGGGGCTATGTCATCCAGGATGAATCCGACCGCGTCGGGCGGGTGGCGACCGGTTCTGCGGCGATCACGGGTGCGGGGAGTCTCGCCGCGAAACATGTGATTCATGCCGTCGGACCTGTCTGGAATGGTCGTACACCGGAAGAAAACGACCGGCTTTTAGCCTCTGCGACCATCGCTGCGCTCGAAATCGCCCGCGAAAAGTGTCTTTCGTCCGTCGCCTTCCCCGCCATATCTAGCGGCATCTTCGGCTTTCCGAAAGACCGCTGTGCGGCGGTCATGCTCGGGGCCGTGCGCGACTGGGCGAATGTGCACCCCGACGACAACCCCTGTGACATCCGCTTCACCATTATTGACGAAGAAACAGTTCGCTACTTTGAGCAGGAATTGCGGGAATGTTTCGAGTCACGCCCCGCTGGTGAGGAAGGTGATCCTGTTCCATAAGCATTTACCCCGGCCCTAACTATCAAGATACAGCCCGTGATGTGCGGTTGCAGTGCCCACGGCACTGCCCCGGTCTTACGGTAGCAGGCGGCACCCGGTACGCCGCGTTAAGAACGACGTTTCGCGGCGTACCGCGTTCGGTAAAACAAGTAGGGTGTGTCCACAAGGGACGCATCGCCATAGAAGGGCAAACACGAATGGATAGCAAATCAGGCGCGGACCGATTTATCGCCGCGTTACACAACCTGGAGCAAGGAACGGATGAGTCCGGCGTCGGGGGTATCGTCGAGTTGTTCGCGGACGATGCGGAACTGGTCAACACGGCGTTACTCTTGGGCGGCGAAACGCTTCACGGCAAAGACGGCGCGACCGAGTTCTGGACGCAGTACAAGAAAACTATCGGCGTCGGTAAATCGGAATTCCATCATATTACATCCAGCGAGAACGCGGCGGGCTTGTTCTGGAAAACCTCGGTGCGCGATGGCGCGGCGCAATACGACGGCTCGACGTTGCTGGATTTCGACGGTTCCGGCAAGATTCGCTATTTCCAGGGGTATTACGACACCCGGCAGCTCAATCACGCGGTCGGCGTCGAGGACAAGTAGGCAGGTTTTCCGCTCGCGGACATCGAATCTCAATAGCATGGAAGCGGGTGAGTTACGCCCCGCGAGCGGAAAGGGTCTAGTATGAATTATCGCGCACTCGGGAGCAGTGACGTAAAGGTATCGGAAATATCGTTCGGTTGCTGGACGATGGGCGGGCTGAACTGGGTCGACGGCAGCCCGAACGGATGGGCGAATGTGGACGAGGACGACGTGACAGCGGGCATCAAAGCCGCCATAGATGCGGGCGTCAACCATTTCGACAACGCCGACGTGTACGGCAACGGTCGCGCCGAACGGATGCTTGCCAGAGTGTTCGACCGCCTTGGCGTGAAGACGACGGACTACGTGGTCGCCACAAAACTGGGACACTTCAAAGGCACGGCGGCACACGCGTACGAACCGGCGCACATCCGCCATCAGTGTGAGCAATCGCTGATCAATCTGAAGCGCGACTACATCGACCTGTATTACTTCCATCACGGCGACTTCGGTAAAAATGCGGAGTATCTGGAAGACGCTGCCGCGACGCTCGACGCGCTTGTTGCCGAGGGCAAAGTGCGTGTCAAAGGACAGTCTGCGTACTCCTTTAGCGACTTCGCCCGCGCCGTGCCGGTCGTGCGTCCCGTTGCGCTCCAAAGCTGGGCGCACGCGCTGGACAATCAGTTCGTCCGTCCTGACTCACAACTAGTGAGGCTGATGGCAGAGCACGGTTGCTCATTCGTGGCATTTTCGCCGCTCGCGCAGGGGCGCCTTTTAGACAAGTTCGACCCGCTGAATCCGCCCCAATTCGAGCCGGGCGATCACCGCTTGGGGAGTACGGCGTTCGGGGCGGAAGCCATCGAGGAGCTCAAGCCGAAACTCGCGACGCTCAAGGCGCGATTTGGCGACAGTGTGGAAGATTTGGCGGCGATGTCGCTGAACTACATCTTAGCCATGCCACATGTCGCCTGTGTGATCCCGGGATTCCGCAATGAGCGTCAGGCGCGGTGCAATGTACAGGCGGCGGGGCGCACGCTTTCGTCGGCTGATGTTGCGTTTGTTCGGAGCGTTTTGCACGGATAACGTTATCCGTGCGCAGACGTTTATGGCCGGGACATCCAAGCCCCGGCCACAGTATCGGGTATGCTTTAAGCCCTCGGACCGAGTAAGCCGAGAATCTTCTCGCGTAGCGTCTGGGGCGCGCGGACATGCTCTACCTTTTCCCGGATGGTGCGGAGTAAAGCGTCCTCGAAGTGGAATTTGGCGAAACAGCCTTTGCACTGTGCCAGATGGCTTTGTACTATCTTCGCCTCGGTCGGCTCTAACTCATTACTCAAATAATCGGTCAGGCGCTTCACCGCCTCCTGACACTGGTTATATTCCAGAGGAATGGCGTCCTGCGTGGGCGGCGGCGGGAAGGTGTGAGTCTTTTTTTCGATGGTCGGGGTCATATGGTGATTCTTCCTGAAATACATAAACGGGACGCGACGGCGCGTGGTTCCCGGAAATAAATTACCGCATATTCTCCTCAGTATATGCCCAAATGGCTTTTTGTACTAGGCGACGTCCCCGCGACAAGCGTGAGCGGACGGTGCCGATTGGAATCTGTAGCATTTCGCTGATCTCCTGATAGGAAAATTCCTGAAGATCGGCGAGGATCACCGTGTCGCGGTACTCGTCCGGAAGCTTTTCGACCGCTTCTTTGATGGCATCGGCTTCCACCCGCAAGACGACTTCGGTTTCCGGCGCGGTGCCTGCCCCGCGGCTTTGGGCGTCCGACAACCGGTTGTACAGGTAAAAGTCCTCTAACTCATCGTAGGACACCCGTTCCGGCTCGCGGTGTTTTTTGCGGTACCCGTTGATGTACAGGTTCGTCATGATCCGGAACAGCCATGCCCGACCGTTCGTACCGCCCTGGTACTGTGCGTAAAACTGGAACGCCCGAACGAAAGTGTCCTGGACCAGGTCCTCCGCGTCGCCTTTGTCGCGCGTCATCCCGAGGGCGGCGCGGTACAGTGAGTCCAGGTGAACGACCATTTCCCGCTCGAAGTCGGCTTTGTCGCGGGGGGCGGGTTTCACGGGCGGCGTATTCGAAGAAGGTACTCGCGGCCCGTTATTTTGACCGCCGTCGTCCTCCTTACATTCTCGGATTTCGTCAGAAGACATGATTGAGCGGCAAACCGCCTTTCTCGAAACGCGACACGGACAGCACGGAGCGCGCGGGGCTCGGCGATGTGTCGGGCAGTGTTTCGACCATCCGGCGGAGTACGTTGCGTAAATTGTCTAGATTCGCCGTGAACACCGCCAGGACTTCGTCGTTGGTAACGGGGGGATGATCTTCCCCGATCAAACCGGCGTCGAAGTCGGTTATCAGCGAGATATTCACGTAGGACATTTCCAGTTCGCGGGCGAGGTACATTTCCGGGTACTGAGTCATGTTAATGACTTCCCAGCCCTGCGAACCGAACCAGAGCGACTCCGATCGGGTTGAGAATCGCGGCCCGTTGATGACGACGACCGTGCCGCGTTCATGCACCGTGATCCCTTCGGCCCGGCACGATTCGATGGCGTGTTTTCGCAACAAAGGGCAATATGGTTCGGCGGCGGAAACGTGCGTCACGATGGGGCCGTCGTAGAATGTATCGGCTCGCCCGGTCGTGCGGTCGACGAACTGATCACAGATGACGAAATCCCCCGGCTTCACGTGTGGCTGAAGCGAACCGCACGCGTTCGGGCCGATGATATCTGTCACCCCCAGCGACTTCATCGCCCACAGGTTCGCGCGGTAGTTTATCTTGTGTGGGGGGATCGTATGGTTTCGCCCGTGACGCGGCAGAAAGGCGACCGTTTTCCCGCCGATCCCGGCGAGAGTGACGGCGTCGGACGGGGGACCATACGGCGTGTCGATCTTGACTTCGCGTACATCCCCGGTCAGAAAGGAGTAGAAGCCGGATCCGCCGAAAACGCCGACCGTCGCGGAGGGTGTCGATTGTTGCGTATCAGGTGTTGCGGGAGATGTCGCCATATACCCTTCGTTCGTTCCCTAGAGCGGTTATTCCTGCGTTCGGTTCTCGATTTCGCGCCAAAGTAACAATAGTTGGTGTCGGTATAACTGCCCGTCGCGGGTCGCGTATGTGTTCGACAGATGCTTTTGCAATCGGTCTCGCCACGCCTGCGCCGCGACGTCGTTGCCTTTCCGTCGGTAGGCAAGCGTCAGGAAAGCGGCGTTGAAGGGATCGGTCCGTAACTTTTCGCTTTCCAACAGCGTTTCGATCGCGTCGTCATTGCGTCCGGAACGGTAGTACAAACCGCCGAGCGTGTTGGTGTACGTCGC
>JACMMA010000731.1 GCA_014379275.1 Armatimonadota bacterium
CGCCGCAGAATATCCGCCGTTTTCGCGGCGGCGCGGGACGCCCCGGCGTCGGTCAAAGAGGAGACTTCCCCGTTCCCGTACTTCGACGGCGACGAAGTCGTGACGCCGACCGGTCGCCGCCCGCGCCGCCCGTGGGACGGCAAATCCACGAACCCGGACTTTGACGACATGACCGCCGAGGCCAGTGCCGGTATTGCCGCAGGCATTCTGGATATGGACGCGGGGCGTGTGCGCGATGGTAAAGAGGTGATGCGAGAGATGCGCGAGCGAATCCGCAACGGGGAGTTTGATCCCGGTTCCACTAAAACCCAAGTGCGTGAGTATCGGAATGGCAAATAAGGGAGCAGACGGGGATTCGTCTGCTGAACCTTTTCTTTACACTTCCACTCGTCACGCGGACTTCAAGATCGCGGACGCGCTGCGATTTTTGGGTGGCTCGCCGGGTGGTACGGAAGCCATGGAGCGTTTCAGCGAACGGTCCGACGAAGTAATAAAGGTTTTGTGCCAATCGGTTGCCCGGGAAATCGCTGACACAGGGCGGTATCACAAGCGCGTCGATATTCCCGCTTCCGCGTATTACACTCGCCCTATATATCGACTTGACTTACAGACAACAAAGAAACGCACTCGCCGGAGTGGCTCCGGCCTATCGCACATCTATCAAGCGGCAGCAGATGTGAACAATGACGGCACACCGGAGACAATCGTTATCGTACCGGTGGAACACAGCGGTTCCCAGCCGTTCGTGATAAACACGGGGCAGTCCGACGCCGATGCCGAGGACCACGGCGAATGATGCCAGCGGTGCCGACCGGCGGGCGCGTCGTGGCGGTCGGGGTGGACCTCGCCGACGTGGGGCGTATCCGCGAGGCGATCTGCCGTGACCCCGACCGGTTCGCCCGCCGCGTGCTCACCGACGGGGAGCGCGATTACTGCTTTTCGCGACCCGACCCCGCGCCGCACGTCGCCGCCCGGTTCGCCGCGAAGGAGGCGGTCATCAAATGTCTGGGCGGCGGGTGCGGCTTGCGCGACATCGAAGTCGTCCGCGCTCTGTCCGGGTTCCCTTCCATCTCTTTGAGTGGGCGTGCCGAAGTGCGGGCGAACGGTCGCCGGGTGTTGATCTCGCTCTCGCACCTGAAAGAGATCGCCACCGCGTTCGCGGTACTCGTGGAAGTCGAGCCGTGACCCGCGCCGAAGCACTCGTTAACGCGCATCGGCGTTTGACCGACGCCGCTATTCCCGCCGCGGAAGCCCGCACGGAGGCGATGTTGCTCCTGCGCCACACGACAAACCTTTCCCGCGAAGAACTATTCCTGCGACCCGGTGTGTCCCTGACGGATTCGGAAGCGGAACGGTTCGGGACCGCAATCGCCCGCCGCGCCCGCCGCGAACCGCTTGCCTATATCACCGGCAACCGCGACTTTTACGGTTTGACATTCGCCGTGACGCCCGACGTACTCATTCCCCGCCCAGAAACAGAAGGCGTTGTTGAGGCGGTACTTGACCTTGTTTGTAGGAAGATTGGCAGCCCCCCAACCCCCAATCCTGGGGGTTGGGGGGCATCAGATATCCTCGACCTTTGTACCGGGTCCGGCTGTATAGCCATTGCTCTAGCAGTTCATGCCCCCGACGCCCGAATCACCGCGACCGATATTTCCGATCGCGCACTGACGGTCGCACGCGCGAACGCCGAGGCCCATGGCGTTGCGGACCGTGTGACGCTCTTGTCTGGCGACTTGTTCGTGCCGGTGCCGCCGGGAACGCGGTTCGCGGTCATCGCGTCGAACCCGCCCTACATCGCGCCGGACGAGATCGCCGAACTCGAACCAGAAGTGCGCGACTTCGAACCGCGCATCGCGCTCGGCGTCCACGCGGACGCCCTCCACTTCTACCGGCGTATCGGTTTCGAGTCGCCCGTGTATCTCGCCGAGGGGGGAAGCGTGGTCGTGGAAGTCGGGCAGGGGCAGTCGGACGCTGTGAGCGGATTGTTCCGGGATGCCGGGTTTACAAACATTTGCGTTCTGCCGGACCTCGCCGGGATACCGCGCGTGATTGCCGCGACAGCCTACCGCAGACCGTAACCGCGCCGCACCTTCCGGCACTCTATTCGAGAGACCGGAAGGTTGCTTGCCAGGATCAGGTCGAAGAAAAACAATGACGCGAAAACAGTTCGGCATGCTATTCGGGATCGGCGTCGCGACGTGCCACCTGTGGCGGACGCTCCCGGCATCGGGCAGACAAGCCGCGTCCCCACGAGCCATCACGCCGGAACCGATCTACACGCCGGACACGCCCGCGAACCGAAAACTCTACGCTGTCGTGACGCGCGGCGACGCCGCCGCACAAACCGTTGGGAACCGCTACGCGGCGAGGCAGACTACCTGATACTCGTCCCGGTCCAACACTGTGCGAAGCCCGCACCGTAAGCGAAAAAGAGAGAAATGAGAACATGAACCGCAAAATCCTTGTCGTTGAAAAAGAGGCGAAGTATTTTCAGCAAGCCGTTGACGTTCTATCGCGCGACGGTCACGAAGTCATTACCGCCGAAACCGGTGCCGAAGCGGTCGCCAGAGTGCTCGCCGAACAGCCCTGGCTAATCGTATTGGGTAAGGAGTTGCCCGATATGCCCGGCGAGCAGACGTTACTGAACCTGGGCGTCGGTCAAGACTCACCGGGACGAGCGTTCGGCGTCATCATGCTGGTGCCGCGTACTCAGGGGGATGGCGGCGGTTTGAGTTATACGCCGCCGTATCCCGACGCCCCCGGCTTTTATCTGGAAACACCGTTCAATCCCATGGAGTTGAAGCAGATTGCCCGCCGCTTGCGTATGATAATGGATGGAACCTATCCCGACCGGACTGTCCGATGAATCACGGCAATCTCGCGAGGACTTGCGCATCGTGATTGCTCGCCGACAAATGAATATCGAAGATTCTCTCTGTCTGTGGAGTCAAAGGGTGTAATGAAATTCTGGCGCACGAAGAGGGCACCTCTTCTATGGATTGTTTCTGGCATGACTGTTCTTTCCATTTTCCTAGTCTGGTCGTGCCAGCCGGAAGAAGGTGAGAATGTTCCTATAGCGCATGATCACCCACCACCTCCCGCGCCCCCGCCCTGCACCATGACACCGAACACGCCACTCAATTGGAAACTGGCAGACGCCGTGGAACGCGGCGATACGGAAACTGCCCGGCGGTTACTGGCGCGGGGGGCGAGCGCAACCGCGAGGATGAATCGTGTCGGATACCCCCGTAAGGGAGATCGTCTGATAGCACAGATGCCGGAAAAATACTACTGGACGAATCGGGTGAAATATATTAAGGTTTTCCGTCTGTTGGTGCGGAGCACGAAAAACGTGAATGCCGCTGACGGATCAGGCGACACCCTGTTGCGGAGTGCCGTATACATGGACGACCCGTCCACAGTGGAGTGGTTAATAAAGCGGGGCGCGACTATTGATTCGAAAAGACTACTTCTTATGGTGTCGCCAAAGCAAAGTGCGCCGAATAATCGGGCGATCATGCGGCATCTTCTGGAGAATGGGGCGGACCCGAACGTGGCGAATGAAGACGGCGAGACACCCCTCGTCCTTGCCGCTCAGTTCGGTGACCCTGAGATAGTGGGAATGATGCTCAAACATAAAGCAGACCCCGCACATCGGACCCATTATGGTTTCACCGCACGTGACTGGGCAAAGAAGCGCGGCTTGTGGCGAATTGTTGCCATGCTCCCCCCGACCCCATAAATATGAGTATTCGGGAGAAACGAGAGGTCTGCCGAACCTAAATCGCGTCGGTTCGCGCGGTGCGGAACGATTTATCCGCGAGTCCGAGTAGACCCGCGAATGTCATGCCTGCACCCATGGCCGCTATCGTCACGGTGGGACCCGCCGCCGCGAGGAGCAACCCGCCGAGTCCGATGGCGACCGGCGCGACGCCCATCCCGGTCATCGTCATCGCGGCGTTCACGCGCCCCTGGAAGTTTTCCGGCACCAGTTTCTGGATATACGCCGCC
>JACMMA010000732.1 GCA_014379275.1 Armatimonadota bacterium
GCAACCGATCGAGGCGCGGCGTTTGCTCGAGGCCGACAAAGTACCGGAAGGGGAGAGCGGGTGGATTCGCGGCCGCGCCGTCGCCGCCGTGGTGAAAGCCACGGTCGCGTTCGACCCCGAGGCGGCGCACCGGCTCGCACTCACCGCGCCTCCGGGCTTCCGCCTCGAAGCCCTCGCGCACGCGGCGGGCGGCATCAAGCACGACCCGGCATTGCGCGCGAAGCGGTTCGCGGCGGCGACAACTGGGAACCCGGGATACGAGCGTACGGGCGTTCTTCTCGTGGTCGCTGCCATCGCGGACGAAACCGCGCCCGATGTCGCGCGAACACTGCGCCAGGAGTTGCGCGAAGCCGTTTCGAGCAAATCAGATTCCTTCGGCGGCGGCGGTGCCCCGCTCGCGCGGGTGCTCCTCCCCGAAGTACCGGGACTGTGTCGGCGGGTGCTCGAACTCGGCATGAAAGACCAGCGGCGCATCAACCCCGGCCACGCCGACGACTACGGCATGCTCCGCCGCGAACTGCGCGCCCTCGCCCTGCTGGACCCGGACCGCGCGTTGCAACTCGCGGGCGAACTCAAGCAGAAGGACGCGACGTTCCGCATGAAAACCGACCTCGTACTCCTCCTGCTCACGCCCCCACACAAACGCCTCGCGCTACTGAGCCGGGACCAGTAACGCGCGGCGGCATGGGCACCCGTCATCACTACCCCATGTCCATGTCGCCATCGGTTCCTATCTGACGCGCCGCGCTGTGACGGAACGTGACCACTTGCATCGTGTCCGGCCTGCCGCCGCCTTGTACGTCAAGCAGGGCGAAGTACGCATACCAAAGCCCGGTGCCACTGCCTCTGCGCCGCTTTGCCGCCGTTTCCATGCGGAGCCGATACACGGGTTGTGCGTAGCGGATCGAAGCCGCTTCATCCGGTCGGTCGAGTAAGTTCCGCCGCGAACCGGTCGCCGACCTTTCGCGCGAACCGTTCGGCGGCATCGTCGCCCTGGGCCGTGCGCGTGTTTTCGAGCGCGGCAAGCACCACATCGCCGGGGATAGTTTTCCCCTCAGCAGCTTCTTGCAAGCCGCGCCCTATGGCTTCGAGGTCGGCTTCGTCGGTCTCGCGATCGTAATCCGGTTCCTCGGCGAGCGCGGCGCGATACGTCGCGTCCGGTACTTCGATAGTCGGGGTTCGCATCGTTCAATTCCGATCCTTTTAGTGTATTCCCACTACGGCGAAAATGTACCTAAGTAGCTGGAGGGTATTGGAGTCGGCAACCTCAATGATAATGGGTAGGTTGCACAATTACAGCAGTTAATTCCCCATGTTTCGGGGGAAATGTATAGAATCTATTCGGCACATGAGCGCCCCTGGCGTCTTTCTCCCCCTCCCTCATTCCGATGGGGGAGGGGGATGCGAGTTAACGCCCCGCCAGTGCTTTCACTTCCGCGTCCGTGAGCGTTTCTTTGCCGTCCACAGCGAACTGCACGGCTTGCGTGGCGTTCGCGGTGATTACCACGTCGTCCCCGAGAGACGCCCACTTCGCGAAGTCGGCGTTGCGCCGGGTCAGCGCGAAGTACGCCGGGGAGTACAGTTTCACCTTCACGATCTGCTTCTGCTTTTTGACGTCGTAGGTCGCGTCGGTCCACTGGTTGCCGCGCTGAA
>JACMMA010000733.1 GCA_014379275.1 Armatimonadota bacterium
GCCAGATCGCCGCGCCGCAGGTGCGCCAGTTCGTGCGCCAGAATCAGCGACTCGTCCCCGGCGGATTCGCCGGGAAGGAGGATCGTGCCGAACGCGAGCAGGGGACTGCCGACTTCCGCCGAACGAGCCAGACGGGGGATGTTTTTTCGCCCGAAGCGCCGCGACAGTTCGGCGAGCGCGGGATGTTCGATGCTCACGGCGCGGCGGACAAGTTGCCGGGTGTGGAACGCGGCGACCGCGAAGCGCGTCACGCCGGCCGCGACGCCCAGCGCGTAAACGAGCACCAGACAGGATTGCCACGACGGCTTTGCGAGTGGGAGGGGCGCGGCGGCGGCGACAGCCGGTGTCGTTGTGGTCGGTGCGGCGACGGCAAGAGGAGGAACCGGGGCAGATTCTACGACCGGAATGGCGGGGCTGTTTCCGGCAGGTCGTTCGGCGACGGAGCGAGGCGTCCGTTCCTTTTCATCAACACGGGACACGGTTGCCGTTTCGCGCATGGTTCTTATCGGCGGCGTCGCCTGTACTAGAGCGGCGCGGGGCAAAACCGGGACCGCGACACTGGCGGCGACAAAAAGTCCCGCGAGGCATTTCCCATATGCCGCCCGCCAGAGCCAGCAGCGCAGATCCGGGGAAAGCCGGTGCAAAACACGACACAGCAGATACACGACAAGTAGCGCGATTCCGCCCTGAATACTGGCTCGACCTAACACCGTGATCGTTTCGTTCATCGCTGTTTCTCCTCCAGTTGTTGTATGATCTGCTTGAGCCGCGCCAGTTCGGCGTCGCTGATGTCTTCCTTTTCGGCGAGATAGGCGGCGAACGGTTCGAGCGAGCCGCCGAGCATCGATTCGATGAAGTTTTCCACCTGCGCCCGAAGCACGGCGGCTTGCGCTCGTGTCGGCGAGTACACAAAGATGCCGTCGGTCAGCTCGCGGGTCAGAAACCCCTTCTCGCGCAAGCGATCCATGACATTGAGAATCGTCGTTTTCGCCAGCCCGCGCGTCGCGGCAAACTGCTCCGCGACGGCGCGAACACTGATCGGGTAATGGTCAGCGATGTACTGCAATACTTCGGATTCGGCGACCCCGAGACCGGTTTTTCGTCCCATAACACCTCCTGTACGACATTTGTCGTACGTCATGACATGCGTTATACGACAAATGTCGTACGGTGTCAAGGGGACATGTGACCACCAAAAACGAAGTCAACAAAGAACGCCGCGCCCGATACATCGCCGCCGGAAACTGCGGCATCTGCGGTAAACCACGCGAATCCCCGACCCGTGGCGGCGCGACCAACACCCGGTGCAAAAGTTGCTCGGACAAAACGCGGGCAAGTGAACGGAAAAATGACCGGAAGCGGATCGCGGACGGCAAGTGCCCCGAGTGCGGCAAGCCCCACGCCCGCCCGAAGCCGAGTCGCACAAAAGGAGCGCTCTGCGCGGACTGTGCGCGAAGACAACGCGTGTATGCCGCCGCGAACGAAAAGTTTGACGGTTCCCGCGCCATGACCGCCCGCGTCGCCATCCGCCAGGCAGTGAACCCGCCCTTCGTTGCAAAAACAGGCGGGGTACGGGTACCCGGCGGCAGACGCCGCGACCCATGGGATTACGATTAAACCGCCGGACGTAGTTTTCGGGTGCTATTGGGTGTCGCTTGGGAACGCTTACTCATGATCATCACCGACACAATCATCATCACGCCGGAGATCCTGAACAACATTGCGGCGTCGACGAATTTAAGGGTGCCTGGCGTGCTCTCGGAATGCTCGCTCCCGAACGGCTGTCGGCACTGCGGCGTATCGCGACGATTGAAAGCACCGGCTCCTCAACACGCATCGAAGGCAGCCGCCTATCAGACCGAGAGATCGAGGAACTGCTCTCCCGTCTGGAGATCAAATCCTTCGCCACCCGAGACGAGCAAGAGGTCGCGGGCTACGCCGAAGCGATGGAACTTGTTTTCCGCGCGTGGGAAGACATGACCCTGACCGAAAATCACATCAAGCAGCTCCACCGCGACTTGCCGGTATATAGCGAAAAGGACGCCTGGCATCGCGGCAACTACAAGACGACTTCCAACAGCGTCGCCGCGTTCGACGAAACCGGCAAGCAGATCGGCATCGTCTTTCAGACCGCGTCGCCGTTTGAGACGCCCCGCCTGATGAACGAACTGCTGATCTGGTTTAATCAGGCGCGGGAGGAACGCCGGACTCATCCGCTACTACTCATCGGAATTTTCGTGGTCGTGTTTCTGGAGATTCACCCGTTCCAGGACGGCAACGGGCGACTGAGCCGGATTCTCACCAGTTAGCGTCTGTATAATTGTGGGTTAGTTTTTCCTGTTTTGGGAAGGCTAACGAAAATGACGAAAGAAGAAATTAGTGACATGACGCGGTTCGCGCTAAGCGACCGCATCTGCTCTGCCGTGAAGGCAGTTTTAGAGCAGGTCATCGAAGAGGAAATGACCGAGCACATCGGTGCGCGTCATCGGGAGAAGACGGACAGGCGAACGGTATAAGAAATGGAAGATTTATGCGGTGGCGAGCGCAACGGTTCTTACAATCGTGGTCTCATCACGCCTGTCGGCAAGATCGAGCAACTACGTGTGCCACGGGATCGTGACGGCACGTCCACGACCGAGGTTTTTGAGGAATAACATCGGAGCACAGGCGAGGTCGAGGATGCCGTCCTGGAGATGTGGCTCCAGGGTATCAGCCAAAGTGCGAAAGTTGCCCGGAGCAACTTTGCGCGTGAAAATCGCGGAAGTCACTCAGCGCGAACGCGGGCGATTCTGTTAGTTTCAGCTACAATTTCCTTGGTTTCGACTTCTTCCCGTTCAACGATTATGGCTTCGTATCCATCTCGCCGGTCGCCGGACCGAAGGTGCTAAGTAGTATCCCTTCGGTAGCTCTGGCTGGCAGAAATATACGTATCAGTTCGCCACCGCCGGTACTTATACGCCGGGAATCGGGGCGTTCAACATCCTAGATAATAGCCAGGCTTTCAGCTCGAAGATCGCGGTGGATAACGTGAGTGTAGCCGCCACCCCCGAGCCGGGCGAATATGCGTTCGCGGCGTTCGCTGGTGCCAGTATCCTCGGTCTCGTCATGCGGGCGCGGCGGCAAAAATGGCGTGACGCAGTCCGCTTAGCGGGCGAATGCTCCGGCGATTCGCTCCCAGAGCGAGGGCGGAGTGTGTTTCGCCGGTGCCTGCTCCTCCACGGATGCGAGCAGGACGGCGAAGTCATCGTGTAGCACGCCGGAAGAACTGCGTGCCAGGCCGCGCAGGGCAGGGGCGACGACTTGCAGGTCGGACGCCCCCCGACTCACCACCCGCGCGATCTGACCGGCATCGGTGTATTTGAACAGGCCGTCCGTGGCGGCGAGCAGAGTGCCAGTGGGCGGGGTCGAGAGCGCGAACGTGACGGGAACCGACATGCCCCGCCCCAGGTACGGCTTGCGCCCGCCCTCGGTCAGAACGCGGACGCTTCCCGTCTCGCTGACCCACCAGGCCTCGGAGTCGCCCACGCTCGCCCCGGTGATGCGCGACGGAGTCATGCAAAGGGCGACGAGGGTCGTTTCCCCGCATGTCTCGTTGTTGCTGACCGCTTCGTCCACCCGACGAAACATTTGCTCCCAGAAACGCGGGTCGGATAACTCACGGGTAGTCGCCGTTGTCACTGAGCCGTGCGTCAGTTCCACGGCACGGGTCGCCGCATCGCCCCCGTTTTCCCTACCCCCGACGCCGTCGGCGATTATCAGGGCAAGGGCGTCCTCCGGCAGTGGAACAAACTCGGCACGATCTTCGGACGCCTCGCGATAACTGTCTAAAAGCCTCGCTGTGTTGTACATGCCCATTTGGGAAACAGGTTTCGAAAGCGTGGCCCCCCCTGAAACCTGTGTCCCATCTCTCTCCCTTCCGTTACCGTACTGCGAACGTCACACTGACGACGCTGGTGATATCTTTGTCGACCGACGAGGTGTCGTTCATACCGGAGTCGGAAACATCGTTCGAGTCGGCGGGGGTGATTTGCAGGACGCCCATCCGCGCCGAACGCACGCCGCCGATACGGCTACCGACACTCGCGGCGACCTTTTCCGCGCGGGCTTTGGCATCCTTCGCGGCCTCGGCGAGCATGGATTGCTTTACGTCGGCGAGTTTTGTGTACACGTACTGCGGCGGGTACGATTCCAGCAGAATACCTTGATTGATCAGTTCCGTGGCTTCGCGGGAAAGTTTCTCGACGCGCGCCACATCGTTCGAACGCACCTCGATAGACTGTTTGAGCGAAAACCCGGAAAGCCGCCCGGTGTCTTCGCCGTTGGGGCCGCGGGCGGTAATGGTCTGCGACTCGATCGCGGACAGCTTGATTTCGCCCGGCTTAACGCCCTTCGAGAGCAGGTAGGAACGCACCCTGGGCATATTGACTCGGAGTGCGACATAGGCGTCTTGCAAGCGGGGTGCCTGGAACGATATCCCGGCTTTCCAGATCACCTTGTCGGACGTGATCCGCTTTTTCGCCGAGCCGGTCACGACGATGGTCTGGTCGGCCTGCTTGACCTGGGTCATGCCCCATACCCCGATCATCGTCGACAACACCAACCCCGCCGCAAGAATGCCCGCCGCCATCGGGTACGCACCGACGGCACCGCCGTCGCGATGCCCGCCCGTGCCGCTGCCGCCACTGTTCGTGCTCGCCCCTAAAATCTTTGTTGACATTCGGTCTCGTTCCTTCTACTTCCCGCCGCCGGTTTCGCGCCCCTTGTACTGACGGCGCGGGAGTATTTTTGTTGCGCCCGACTCCCATGATTCATATTGGTCATTTTCGCACTGATATATAGGTGTCCGTAATTGCGTCCGCTTCGGCTGCACGTCCGGCGGCTTCGACGGCGCAGGCGTGGTGTGTTCCGAGACGCGGTGAAAAGGCACGTCGATAAGCCCGATCTGTCAGACGGTTTGTGCCCGACAGGCGAGGGAAACGAAGAAGAATTTTGCCTCGTTTCGGTAGAACTTAGGCGAAACGTTTGCCGGAAGGAACGAATCGCCATGGATGCGGCACCTCCTTGCTGCATATATCTGCTGGGCGGGTTGCGGGTCGAGGTGGGTAATGATGTGGTTACCCGGTTCCGGACGCAAAAAACAGGGGCGCTGCTGGCCTACCTGGCGCTCCACGTGCAGCGGGCACATTCGCGCGAAGAACTCGCCGATCTGCTCTGGCCCGACATTGACCCCGAAGCCGCCCGCGCCAATCTACGCTCCGCCCTATCCTCGCTACGGCGACAGATCGAGCCGCCCGCGTCGGTCGCGTCGGGGTCGGTCTTGGTCACGCGGGGGCGCTTCGAGGTGTACCTGAACGCGGCGTCTGTGGGTGTGGATGCGGTCCGATTTGATCGGGCAATTCAGTCCGCGAACCGAGCGACAACCCCAAACGCTACACCGCCTACGCGCTGGAAGTCGGTGCTCTGCTCGCCGCGCGCGGGCGTCGAGAACAAGAAGCGGCGCAGCTTTTCGGGGCGTCGGAGGCGCTAGGCGACACTATCGGTATTCCGCTGACCCCGCAGGAGCAGGATGAATACGCGGACGCGCTACGAGAGATCCGCGCGGGTCTCGGAGTCGCCACCCTGGACGCCGCACGGGACGCCGGGCGCACCCTGACGTGGCGAGAACTCACCGCGCTTCTGCGTACGCAGATGCCGCAAGTGGTTCGCGCCTAACCACGGGTCGGGGGTATAAATACCCGCGTCGCTTAAAACAACCCGAACTTTTTTCGCGCCCCCGACCCTGTTACGATTGTGTCACGAATTGTTCACGATGGGTTTGTATAACCTTCCTAAAAGCAAACGACGAGCAAAACCAAATCGCTTATCGCACGCACCATACCTCTACGAAATGGGGACGGGTGCCATCCGGGAAATCCCCGAGTCCATTTGGCTTTCAGGAGTACTATTATGAACCCAGTAGCGCAATCCCCTTTATTCGTCCGTGCCGGTGCCGGACACTTCGCCGACCTCGGGGATCATCGTGCCCACATCAAAGTGAGCGCCGACCACATCGAAGGCGTTTTCATGTTGATCGAGACCGATGCCGATTTCAACGGCGGCGTGCCGCCGCACATCCACCGCATCGAGGACGAGACATTTTTCATGCTTTCCGGGCGAATCGAGTTCGGGATCGGCGACCAGGTCATCGAAGCGGGACCGGGCGACACCGTCTTCGCGCCGCGAAACATCGAACACACGTGGCACTGCACCAGCCCCGAGGGGGCGAAGATGTTGATCTGGTTCACACCCGGCGACAACTTCCAGGCGTTCGGTCTGGCGATGGCGGCGGGGCGTCGCCCCGCAAGACGCGATGGCGGATCCGGTGTTGATGGGCGAATTCATGGCACTCACGGCGAAACACGGCATCGAAATGCTCCCGCCCGGCAAATAGGATAAAATCCGTTTGAAACCTCCTTTCACTCTGATGAAAGGAGGTAAGGTTATAGAAAGAAAAACTATGCGAAAAGAGTTACTCGTTATCAGCACCACGTTGCTGATTCTGCAAGCAAGCGCGTTGTCTATGGTAACGGCTCAGGCACAATCCGCGGGCAAAAAGTCGGGCGCAACGAAGCCGAAGGCCGCCGCGCAAAAGCCGGCAAAACCGGCGGGTCCCGTTGTGCTAGGAACCACTCAGATGGCCGGCGATTTCGGGAAGCTTGGCACCACATACACGATCGGAAAGTCCACGCCGATCAA
>JACMMA010000734.1 GCA_014379275.1 Armatimonadota bacterium
CGCGAAGGCTAAGCCGGGTAGTCTGAAGCGGCCTTATCCGAAAAATAATTCCACGATCTATTGACTATTTCGATAGTCAAATGTATACTCGAATTGACTATCTTGATAGTCAGTAGGCTGCGGAACTTATGGAGAAGAATCCCCTGGGCAGACAACAAAGCGACTTACTGCGATTCGTCGCCGAAAACGCGCCCCTCAGTGTCGCCGAGGTCGCCGAGCGATTCGGTCTGCCCCGGGGGCTGGCACGCACGACGGTTCTGACGATGATGGAGAAGTTGCGCGAAAAGGGGTACTTGCGCCGCGAGAAAGAAGGGGCACTCTTTCGTTATCGCACCGTGGAAGAACCCGGCGAAACATTGAACGGACTGGTTGCCGAGTTTGTGGACCGCACGTTAGGCGGCTCCGTCTCGCCGATGGTGGCGTATCTGGCGCGCGCGAAAGGCTTGACCCCGGAAGAGTTGACCGAACTAAAACAGATGGTCGCTACTCTGGAGCACGATGCGAAAGGAAACAAGGACAAATGAGCCCTTTTTTTTCCGAGTGGATGACGGTGATGTTTTCCGCCATGGTGTCCGGCACGGCAATGGCGGCGGGAGTGTACCTCTTTTTACGGGTGTTGCCGCGCGGGTTTAGCGGGATGCGTTCCTGGCTCTGGTGGATAGTCGGAGTCAAGTTTCTCGTCGGTCTGTTCTTCCTGATTCCCGTGCCCCTTCCGGCGTTTGTGTTGCCCGAGATACCCGCCGCCATCATTCCCGCGATTTCGGGGACCGCCTCCGAACCGACCGGAATCAACAGCGCCCCGGAATCTTCACCCGGACAACAATCTTTCCCCGTGTCACCGGCTTCGATAGCGTTCCTGGTCTGGTCGATCGGTATCGCTGTTTACGCCGTGTTTGTTGCCCGGCAGATAGCCGCGGTGCGGCAGATTTTGTCCGGCTGCGAATCTCTTGAGGAAACCGCGATCGGAGCCATGGGGCGACGGCTCGCCGCAGGGATCGGTTTGAGCCGCGCACCCCGAATCCTCGTTTCCGACGCCGTAACCGCGCCGCTGACCACCAACCCGTTCCGCCCGTTCGTCGTGCTTCCCGCCTCGCTGATCGAAACGCTGAGCGATGCCGAGATCGAAATGACGCTCGCGCACGAACTGGCGCACATACGTCGCGGGGATCTGCTGATGGCGATTCCGCTCACGCTGGCGCAGGCAGCGTTCTGGTTTTTCCCGCCGGTCTGGCTTTGCACCCGTGCCTGGGACGCCGCCCGTGAGTCCGCCTGCGACGAGGCGGCGTTGCTCCTAACACAGTCCCCGCCGGCGATGTACGGCGGGCTACTGATAAAAGTCATCGAAGCCGATTCGCGCCGCGTGTCTCTCTCCGCACTCGGCATCGCCTCCGATTTCCACACCCTGAAGTCACGGCTGGATGACCTGCGCACGTTCCCCGCGGCACGTCCGCGCCAACGATCTTTAACGGCGAGCCTCCTGGCTATCGGAATGGTGATCACTCTGCCGCTGTATGTCACCGCGCAAAATACAGGTAAGACAAGCAACGACGCCAGAAACCTCGTCCGAAACGCGGGTTTCGAGGAGGGGGCGGAAATTCCCGGCGGGTGGCTGTACGGTGCGCTATTCGGGATTCCGCAAACACGGGTCGCGCGCGACATGTCGGTCCGGCACACCGGGCAGGCGAGTCTGCGCTTTTCCAAGACCGCGCAAACCTTTGCCCCGGTCGCCGTACTGAGTCAGACCGTGGCCCCGGTGCCTGTCGCGGCGACGGCGGTACGTCTGCGCGTCTGGGTGAAAGCGCAAAACGCGCGGAAGGCGACGGTGGCGGTCCTGCTCGGAGGAGAAGACGGGCAAACCAGCAAGATCGTCTGGGGAGCCTATGTCGGAGAAGCGGAAGCGGGGGACAAGCCAGCCAGCCACGATTGGAAAGCTTACGACGCCGTGGTGCCGCTTCCGGCGGGAACACGCTCGGTAACGCTAGCCGCGCAAATGTACGGCTCGGGTACCGTCTGGTTCGATGACGTTTCCGCCTCCTACGAGACCGCGAACACGAAGGGAAAAAGCAAATGAAAACAATTCGGTCATTAGTTAGTTTCGCAACTATTGCAAGCCTGGCCCTTTTCCCGAACTCGGCAGTCGCTCAAACTCAGGACACGGCGTTGGTCCGCCTGGGCAAGATCAAGGAAGGCGATTGGCGCACCGCGAGACCGATCGCGGAGGAGTTCGCCGGGGTGGCGTCGGGTAATGAGTTCGAAACGCTCCGCGTCGAATGGTCGCGTATCGGAACGAAAGTGGCGCGTACCGAAATCGTCAACGCTTTTTTGAGAACGATTCACCCGGACGGTTTGAAAGTCGCCTTACTCGGGTTGGAAGACCCCGACGCCGAAGTACGTAAGACGGCGGCGCAGGGCGTTATTCGTGCCCTCGGTTTACCCGGCGGTCTGCCGCCGGAGCAGGTAAAAGCACAGATCACCGCGCGGAAAAATCAAACGCTGGAACAGGCGCG
>JACMMA010000735.1 GCA_014379275.1 Armatimonadota bacterium
ATCGGGTTTGTGGCGGAAGCGAGAAGCGCGTCGAACTCGTCTTCCGGTACGTCAGTGCAGAGCAGGAAATACGTCCGCATCTGCGCGTCGGCGAGGCTCAGGATCTTGCTGTACTGATCGAGCGGTGCCTCGCGGATACCGACGTAGTTGCCGAGCGACTTCGACATCTTCTTTTGTCCGTCCAGACCGACCAGGAGCGGCATGAACAAACCGATCTGCGGGTCCTGCCCGATGGCGGCTTGCAAGTCGCGCCCGGCGAGGATATTGAACGTCTGGTCCGAGCCGCCCATTTCGATGTCGGCTTCGATGGCGACCGAGTCCTGCGCCTGTGCCAGCGGGTACAGGAGTTCATGGAGCGAGATCGGCTCGCGGGCATCCCAGCGTTTCTTGAAATCCTCGCGGGTGAGTACCTGCGCGACGGTCATTTTCGCGGTCAGTGTCACTACGTCGGCGAACCCCATCGCGCCGAGCCATTCCGAGTTGAAACGTACCTCGGTCTTTTCCCGGTCCAGGATCGTCGCGAGTTGGTCCACATAGGTTGCGGCGTTCGATTGAATCTCCTCTTTGGACAGCATCGGGCGCGTCGCGGACCGCCCGGACGGGTCGCCGATCAGCGCGGTGTAGTCGCCGATGATGATGACCACCGTATGCCCCAGGTCCTGAAACTGCCGCAGTTTGCGGAGCACGACGGCGAACCCGAGGTGAATGTCCGGCGCGGTCGGGTCCAGCCCGAGTTTGACACGGAGCGGCCTGCCGGTTTTGGCGGACTTTTCTAGTTTGGTGCGCAAGCCGTTTTCGGGGACGATGAGTTCGGTACCGCGCGTCAGGCGGGCGATTTGTTGGTCGAGTTCGGCGGGGATGGTTTCGGAGGACATGGCGAGAATCAGTTTAGCACGGCGGGGCGGCGGCGGCAAACGGTATACTCCTACCTGTGGAACAAGAACTGCCTGTGCCGCACCTGACCGGCGAGCCGATAACCGAGACGGAGGAAACCCCGCCCGGCACCGACGCACCCGCCTGGCGGCGTTTGCAGTACTTCCTATTTTTCGTGCCGCACCGAGCACGGGCGGCGGGCGAGATCATTTGGTGGTGGGAAAAGCGGCGTCTCGCTTATAATCTGATCGTCGGTGCCTTCGGGGTGGTTACCCTGTTCGCCTCCGGGCTATGGATGCAAGGTCCGTCATTCTGGAGCGGTCCGGCGACCGCCGCCCTGGTGATCGGCGTCGCGGCGAACATCTGCTACTGCGCTGGTTGGATCGGCGAGATCCTTTTGCAACGGTTTCTCGTTCGTCCCCGCCATCGGATCGGACCGTTTCTGATGAACCTCGCGCTGGGTATCTCGTTGTTCGTGGTTGTCACGCCCGGTTTTGTTGTTTCGTTGCTTCGCCTCGCCCGCAGAGTTCCGTAAAATTCGAACCCGTGGTTATCAAATAACGAAGCCAAACGCTGTTCGCGCGGTCTAAATCAACGGATGAACTTTTCTTTACCCTTACGAATCCTTGGCAGTCTGCTCCTAATCGGCTCGCTCACGTCGTGCGCGAAGGTACCGACCGACACGAACACGACGCCTTCCCGACTTATCGACGTCACGGTGACGTTGAACGGAGCGGTCAACCCGAACTACTTTTACTTCGTGCTGATCCACCGGACGGATGACAACAGCGAGGCGGGTCCGGTGCCGGTCGTCGCGCCGCCGTGGAACAACGGGTTCGCCGCCGCGTCACAGGCAAATCAACAAGGCTTCGTCGGGACTGTGGTGTACAGCAACTTCGGCGGACTGTCTGGATACGAGGTGTATCGGGTGCCGACCGACGCGAATAACGTCCCGACGGCAAGACCCTATGAGATAGGTGTAGGACTGACGGGCTTCGTTTCCGTGGGGCAACCGGATCGTAGCACGACGCCGCAAACCGGGGAACGTGTCCTAAATTTCCGGCTCGATCTAGCACGCCTCCCGAACCCGAACGCTCGCTTTCTGAAAATCAATTTTCTGGCGACAAACAATCTGCCGGCGGGTGTGGACCCGAACGCGCCGAAACTCTGGGACGCGCTCGGCGACGGTAGGGGCGGGGGCGATGTAGGGAGCCTCAACACTTTCATCACGATTGATGTCACGCAGGATCAGCGGCGCGACAACTCCGCCGGGACAGAACCACAGGGCGACGTGCGCGACCACCTGGGACCGATCATCGACGAGCCGTCCCTCGACATCACCGACTGGTCGGTACAGGTGCTGTCGCGGTAGGTAGCCGTGTCGCGCCGACCGTGGGGCAGGCGGAAGTTTTATGGCAATGGGGCGGGTGACCCGGACGCGAACATGCGCGCAGCCGGGAACCACTCTCATGAAACAAATACTCGCCACTATTTTTACCGCGGCCATGGCTACGTCCGCCGGAACCTGCCCCGTGACAGAACTGGTGCCTGTGTCGCCGCCACCCACCAATTAGCGCGGCGACTCTATAACCAAAAGCACGAATAAGGAGGCCATTGTCCGCGCCTCACGGCGCGCCGACATAACCGATTTCCTCAAGGTCGTCCGCGAGCTTGGCAAGACTCATCTCTCGATTCAGCGAGCGCACGAGTTTGGACGTGATGCGCTTGTGCTCGTAGACCTGTCGGATCGCGTCGAAGTTGACTCTTTTTTCGTAATAATCGTCCGCCCAGGCTTTATACGTTTCGGGGCGACCGTCCAGCGCGAATAACAGATCCTCAGAGTGGTTACGCTCCGCGCCCGTCTCGCCGCCGACGGTCCACCGGTCGTCTGTGATTAGCCGCCACAAACAAAATTCCGTCTCCTCGCTCGTGAATGCGGGTTCCACGAGGGCGTTCCGAAGCGCGTCGGGAATCCCGTCGAATGTTCCGGGCAGGGGATGACCCCGTT
Source organism: Armatimonadota bacterium (assembly GCA_014379275.1). GTDB lineage: Bacteria > Armatimonadota > Armatimonadia > Armatimonadales > Armatimonadaceae > JACMIU01. The sequence continues at coordinate 2,882 of JACMMA010000735.1, forward strand.
GGGTGACTTCGGCACCCGTCGGGGATTTCGGTGTCTTTCCGAGTAAGACGGCACCCTCTGGCTGGAACAGGATGAAATACTCGCTACCGCTACCGTCCCGCATTGATGCCATCCGCTTGCCATCCGACCATCTCGCGTTGAACGAAAAATAGCGGTACACCCATTCTGGTTGCAGGATCGCGTCGAGCACCGCGAGCGACTGGCACAACCGTGATAGGTTTCCGACATCGGGTATGCCGGAGGTATTTTCCGTCGAGATTTTCATTCGTCCTGGGTGAGCCGTTTGTCGCGCGTCAGGGTAAAGGAAATCACGAAAAACGGTCGGCGGGTAGTCTAGATGCTACCGGCGGACCGTTTATTTTCGGTGCCCGTGTCACCCGCGCGGATGCCGTGATGCCGCTGCATCGTCACCGGCGGCGGCGCCTAACTACTATGTTCGTATTAAAGCCGTCGATTCACTCGCCGGTCAATCCCTGTTTGTAGGCGAATATGGCCGCCTGGGTGCGGTCGGGGAGCCGCAATTTGGCAAGGATGTTGGAAACATGTGACTTTACCGTCTTGTCGCTCAGGAAAAGTCGCTCGGCGATCTGGCTGTTTGTTAGTCCGTCCGCGACCAGACGAAGCACCTCTTTTTCTCGCGCTGTTAAGCGAATGTTATCTCCACCATCTGCCCGGAGCGCTGCCGCAATTCCGATATCTGCCTTCCCCATCGCTAAAACATCGCTTTCCGGAGCATTCTTTGCTTCTGACTAATGGTCTTGCTGTGTCGGAGCACGGGCGGTTCTCCTCACAACACATATCGGTGTATTCCCGGACAAACATTAGGAGAGGAGCACGGAGATAAACAGGCTTCTTCCCCCCCTTTTGTGCGGTATAATCGGAAATGTGCCGCCCGCGTCTTCTCCCGCTTTTTCCGTGACTGTGTTAGGTTGCGGTACCTCGACCGGTGTGCCGGTCATCGGCTGTCCGTGTGCCATCTGCCGCTCCTCCGACCCGCGCAACAAACGACTGCGCCCGTCCATCGTGGTCGAGATCCCCGCGCCGGGCGAACCGCGTCCTTTTCGCATACTCGTAGACACCACGCCCGACATGCGTACCCAGATGCTCCGCGCGGGGATCGACGCGATTGACGCGGTCCTGATCACGCACCCGCACGCCGACCATATTTTCGGAATGGATGACCTGCGACAGTTCAACTTTTCGATGGGACGCGAAATCCCGGTCTACGGGACGCACGACACGCTGGACCATCTGCGAATTGTGTTCGCGTACTGCTTCACCGAAACCCAGACCGGCGGCGGCAAACCCAAACTGACGCTACACGCGATCGCCCCCTACCAACCGTTCGATCTGTTCGGTATCACGATCACGCCGGTGACGGTGCTACACGGCACGTACCCGGTGACCGCGTTCCGGTTCGGCGAGCGGTTCGCCTATGTCACCGACGTTTCCGAAATGCCGGACAAGACCCGTCCCTATCTGCGTGACCTGGACTCTCTGATCCTCGGCACCGTCCGCTACGAGCCGCACCCGACCCACTTCGGACTCGAACAAGCCCTCGCCGAAATCGCCGATATTCGTCCCCGCCGCGCTTACCTGACACATCTCGGACACCACTTCGACTACGCGATGCTGAGCGGCGAAACACCCGGGCACGTCGCGCCGTGCCACGACGGCTTAACGTTTTCCGTTCCCGAAGGAGATTCGCACCGGTGATTGTGACACGTCGTTTCCTCTGGCTCGTCGCCCTCGGTCTCGTCCCGCTTCTGGCATCGTACGCCGTCGGCCCGCTCGCCTACGCCGCCGTACTGTGGAACCTCCTCATCGTCGCGGCGGTGGTGTGCGATTATCTGCTATGCCTCAAGCCGGAGGACGCCGTTTCCGTCGCGCGGGAGGTGGGGGAAGTGCTTTCCGTGGCGGCGGAGAACGCCGTGACATTACGCATCCGTAACCAGACACGCCAGCCGCTCCCGATGACGGTGCGCGACGAACCGCCCGCCGTGTTCGACTTCGGCAAGGAAGGCGCGGCGGGGCGGCAGAAGACGAAAAACCTCGCGCCGTTCGAGACGTGGGAATACACCTACCATGTCGTGCCGCCCGCCCGCGGCGACTTCGTGTTCCGTGACATCTTTCTGCGTGTCACCGGCCCGCTGGGGCTTGTCACGCGACAGGGGGTCATCCCGGCGGAAAAACCGGTCGCGGTATACCCGAACCTGCGCGCCGTGGAAGATTACGAGATCATGCTCCGTCGCGCGATGCTATCTCGGCAAGGCGTCCGCCGGATGCGGACGGTAGGAGCGGGGCGCGAGTTTGCTTCCCTGCGGGACTACACGCCCGACGACGAATACCGGACGATCGACTGGAAAGCGACGGCGCGACGCGGCAAGGTGATCTCGCGCACCTACGAACAGGAACGGTCGCAGGATATTCTGCTTTTGATCGACCAGGGACGGTTGATGCGGCAGGAGATCGGACACACACAGAAACTGGACCATGTCGTTTCGGCGGCGCTGATGCTCGCGCACGTGGTCGCCGAAGCCGACGACCGGGTGGGTCTGCTAACGTTCTCTGACGATGCGAAAGCGTGGCTCCCCCCGGCACGCGGGCGTTCGGCGTACTCCGGCATCCTGGAAGCCCTGTACGCTTCCCGCGCCGAGCCGGTTGAGTCCGACTACCGCTCGGCATTCCGGTTTCTTGCCGCCCGCTGGCGCAAACGCTCCCTCGCGGTGGTGTTCACCGACCTCGCCGACCCGGAATCGAGCGCGGTTCTACTACGGGAGATAGGGCACCTGGCCGCGAAACATGTGGTGGTTTGCGTGGTCGTGTCTGACCCGCTGATCGGGGAGCGGGCGCGACACGTTCCTACAACCCCCGACAGCGTGTACGAAAAAGCGGTCGCTGAGGAAGTGATCGCGGAACGGCGACGTGCCCTGAATCTGCTCAAAAAGCGCGGTGTTCTGATCGTGGATGCGGAGCCGCACGAGTTGTCCGTGGAGTTGATCTCGCGCTACTTGCTGGTAAAAAGTCGGTCGCTTTTATAAGTCCCTTCTTTGTCCTCCCGGACGGGGCCAACCTTACGTTGGATCGTTGGACCTGCGGTGCTCGTTACTGCTTGG
>JACMMA010000736.1 GCA_014379275.1 Armatimonadota bacterium
AGACCACAGCACCTGGTCAAACCCCATCGTCACGCCGTCATACTGCCGCGCGAAGTACAGCGCAGCGCCGTACAGCTTTTTATCCGGCTGTGTAAAGAATTCTGCCACATGCGCGAACTCCTCCCACGTTTTCGGTGGCGCTAGCGGATGCCCATACATCTTCTGGAATGCAGTTTTGTTCGCCTCGTCCTCGAATAAATCTTTACGGTAGGCGAAGACAGTCGCGTCTGCCATCGCAGGAAGGGCGTAGATCTTTCCGGAACCCGCCGGGTATTCGCCGTACGAATTCAAGGCTGCCGGGGTAATATCGGCGAGGGAGACGTTCTCCTTGGCCCAATCGGTGATATCAACATAATGACCGGCGGTCGCCGCTTTCCCGAGCCATTGTGAGTCGCCGATGACCAGGTCATAGTCCGAGGACTGACCCGACCAGGCGGTCTTTATTTTGGTCTCGAAATCGGACCAGGGAAACTGCTGCACCGTGACCGGTATCTTCGTCTCAGCGGTGAAATCTTTCGCGAGCACTTCCAACTGCTTGGCGGGTTCCCATTCCGCCCACGCGATCACGATGCCGTCACCACTCGCAGGTGGGGGGGCACTGCTGCTACTACCCGTGGTGGAACCGGCATTACCGGTGTCATTGGTCGGCGCGGGACAACCCGAAAGTACGGTTGCGGTTAGCGTAGCGGCGAGTAAGGAAGTGAGAAACGAACGTCGGGAACGGGCGCGAATTGGCACAGCGAAAACTCCTTTGTGAGTGCCGCGCAGGCGCCATCAGTGGCAGGGCGCGGTACGGGCATCTTCGCCGATTATACCAATCGCGCCGCCGTCTTGGCAAACACCCCCTGCCTAACTTCCGTCGAGAAGCGCGTAATCCAGATGTGCCGTAGTCTCATGACCGAGCACCGGGGGGTGTCCCGCGTTCGTGAGGGCTGTCCGGGCGCGTCGGACCACATCCTCCTCAGCCTTTGCCCACGGTCCCGCGCGTTCCTCGGCGAGCAGGTTAAGATATCGGTGTAGCAATTCCTCTAGCGACGACGCAAGCTCTTCGTGCGTGCCCAGCGGGGAACTATTCGGCTCCATAACAAGTGTCATTTCAGTCATCCTCTGCTTGTTCGTTTACCGCAATCCGGCCGCTCTGAAACAACGGACGTTACCGATTTTTGCCGAAAAACGGATAATCGATGTGTGCGCGAACCTCGTGCGGCAGGTAGGGGGCATGTCCGGCACGTGTCAATACGTCACGAACTTGAAGCACAGTTTGTTCCTCCTGTCGGCTCCAAAAATCACCGTGGTCCTCGGTCAGTAGTTGCAAGTAGCGATTGAGTAAGAGTGTTAATGTGCCGCTCAACTCTTCGGATATCGCGGATTGATGTCCTGCATTGTCAATTATCGTGCTCATGGGTCGAAATTCCTTGTTTTCCTGCAAACGACGTGGTTGCGAGGGGTTCTACCCAATCCTCACGTCGCACGGTACAATGTTTCGTTGGCGCGGTTTCCGTTCCCGCGTCCCGTTCGCTAAATATACAAACGTAGGAGTTGCTTCGTATCCATGATTTCCGATTCTGCGCTCAGTTTTTTAAAACGTCTGCTGGAGACCCCATCGCCCTCCGGCTTCGAGGAGGCAAACGCCCAACATTTCCGCGAATATGTCGCCCCATTCGCCGATTCCGTTGAGACAGATCGTCACGGCAACGTTATCGCCGCGGTCAATCCTACGGCGGAAACACGGGTGATGCTTTCCGGACACATTGATGAGATCGGCTTCCTGGTGCACCATATCTCCGACGAGGGTTATCTGTATTTCCGGCCGATCGGCGGGCATGATACCGTGGTCATCGTCGGGCAACGCGTCACGGTCCACTCATCTAGTGGTCCTGTTCCGGGCGTGATCGGGAAAAAACCGATCCATCTCCTGACGCCGGAAGAGCGAGACAAAGGAAAGGTCGAACTCCATGACCTCTGGATCGATCTCGGCGTCACTGGTGGCAAAGACGAAGTCGCGGCGGCAGGCGTCCAGATCGGCGATTGCGTCACATACAGCGTCGGATTCCAGCAACTCCTCGGCGACCGGATTGCTGCGCGCGCCCTCGACAACCGCATCGGTGCCTGGGTTGTCGCCGAAGCCCTGCGCCGTGTGAAAGAACTGAACCCGCAGGTCGGTGTTTTCGCGGTCGCGAGTGTGCAGGAAGAGATCGGTCTGCGCGGCGCACGCACGGCGGCATACGGCATTGACCCGCATATCGGGATCGCGGTAGATGTCTCGTTCGCAACCGACTATCCCTCGATGGACAAGCGCAAAGTCTCCGAACTTAAATTGGGTAAAGGTCCCGGCATCCTGCGCGGCGCAAACGCGAACCGCAAATTAGCCGACTTTCTGGTCAAAACCGCGACCGACGCCGAAATACCCTATCAGCTCTCCATCGCGCCGAACGGTACCGGCACCGACGCCAACGCGATTCAAATTTCCCGCGCGGGTGTGACCACCGGCCTGGTGGACGTTCCACTCCGTTATATGCACACGCCCTGCGAAACCATCGCGCTCTCCGACGCCGACAACGCCGCCGAACTGCTCGCCCGCGCCTGCGCCAAACTGACGACGGGGGACAATTGGATCCCGTAGCAAATTCCGTTGCGAAGAAAAAACGGGTGAGGCTGACTCAGGTCGCCTTGCCCGTTTTCTCTGCCGTTTTACTCTCTTTCTGTTTTCCGTTCGCCTCCGCGTGGTGGCTG
>JACMMA010000737.1 GCA_014379275.1 Armatimonadota bacterium
AACGCCGAACGCGCCGCAAGCCTCGCGGAAAAATTCCGTGTCCCTAAAATTCACGGCAGTGAAGCCGATCTCCTTGCCGACGGGGAGATCGACGCGGTCTGCCTCTGTACGCCGAGCGGGCTACACATGACGGCGGCGGTGGCGGCGATGGAGTCCGGTAAGCATGTCATCTCCGAAAAACCGATGGACGTTTCCGTTGCGGCGTGCGACCGTGCTATCGCCGCCGAAAATGCGACCGGGAAAATGCTGACCGTCATCAGCCAGCACCGCTTCGACCCGGCGACCATCGCCGTGAAGGCGGCGATTGATTCCGGTGCGCTCGGCAAGATCGTCCTCGCCAACGCCGCCGTGCCCTGGTACCGGACGCAAGCGTATTACGACTCGGGCGACTGGCGCGGTACCTGGGCGATGGACGGTGGCGGCGCGACGATGAATCAGGGCGTGCACACGGTGGACGTTCTGTTGTATCTTGCGGGCGACGTTTCAACGATCTCGGCGTTCTACAGCGTCGGGGCGGCGCATGAGCGGATCGAGGTCGAGGACGTTTCGGCGGCGTCACTGCGTTTCGAAAGTGGTGCCATCGGCACGCTCTATGCGACGACCGCGGCATACGACGGTTTCCCGGCACGTATCGAGATTTTTGGAACGGACGGCGCGGCGATCATTGAGGGCGACCGGCTAAAGCTTCTGCATACGAAGGGGGGCGGGCGGCAAGGTGGCGAGGATTCCGCCGTTCATGCCGAAATGGTAGCCAAAGGCGGCACGGCGGCGGCACGGCTGGAGGCGGTATGGGGAGATTCACACCGGGCGCAGTTCGAGGACTTTATTCACGCGGTCCGTATCGGAACCAAGCCGCATATCGACGGGCAACAGGGCCGCCGCCCTCTGCGCCTGATCGAGGCGCTGTACCGCTCGGCACGCACCGGCTTCGCAGTCAATCTTTGACTTTCTTTTTTTCTGTGTCCTTCGCCACCCAGAGGGTACCCGGCGCCAACGCATCATTGGATCGTTGTTACCTTCGGTGCGGGGACTACGACAGACTTCGCGCGAGCCGAATTCGCGGGAAAGAACCGACACAAAATTACCAACTAGAAACGAGCACCGCAGGTGAAACCGATCCAACGATGCGTTGGCGCCGGGTACCCTCTGGGTGGCGCAGGACACAGAAAAAGGCAAATGCGTCACCGAAGTTGGCTTATGATGGTTTTATCTGTGATTTTTGTGTCGGCGGCGAGTAGGAACGCTTTCGACAGAATCACCGACAGGCGGGTGTCTCCTTCGAACGGCAGAAAAACATCACCGGTCGCCGCTTCCTTCCCGCGCCCCGGCACGATGCAGAGATACTGATTGTTCGGCTCCATCAGAATGTTTCCGGAGCCAAGGTGGATCTTGTAGGTTCGCAAGTCGCCGCGCACACGCAGGAACCGCCCGGACAGTTCGCATCGTTCGGCGATCTTCAGACGGGGGAGCAGTTTTTCCAGCACGGCTTTGCGCGTTTCGGCGGACGCCGACAGGTCACCGAACGAATAGGACTGCCAGTAGTCGGCGTAGCGTCCGGCGTTACCGTCCGCGCCGGTATCTGCCCAAGCCGGATCGTTCCCGACCGACGCCACGCCCACAAACAGGTCGATGTCGCGCAGGATCTCGCTAAACACGGTGGCGGGCACATCGGTGAGGGGCAGAGGAGTAGCGGGCGGCGGGTCGCCGTGACGTTGGTATTGTGCGTAGCCGCCTCCTAACGCGTGCCCGTAGTTCTGCGTCGCGCCGAGCGGGTAGAAGCGCACCTGATCGGTGGCAAGATATAGATACGTCCCCGAATCGTTCGTGTCGGTTCCGAAAGCATCGCCCGCACCTTCGACCCAGTACTCGGCGCGCAGGTTCCAGAGCGGCAAATCACGGGTCGCGGGCGGGTAACCGTCGTCCACCATCAAGCGAAGCGGGTTCTTCCAGGCGCGCCCATGTGCCAGCGCGTTCATCTGGTGCTGTTTCAGGATGTGTCCCGCGAACCGATTGGAGTACGTCCCGGTGGCAAGTTCGGCGTCGGTGAGCAGATAGACCTCGCGGTGCGCCTGTTTAAACGGCTGTATAACGGCAAGGGCGGCGAGCCGGTCGCGCCACGCGACCACGTATTCCGGCGCGAACCCGAGCGGGTGCCAGAGCGAAACCGTCGT
>JACMMA010000738.1 GCA_014379275.1 Armatimonadota bacterium
ATTCTCTGTTTGTTTCGAACATGGCGGCAGTTCGTAACTAATCCCAGTACGATTTTTCTTTCATTCACCAGGCGTAACGAGATCTGCCGATTTATTCGGCTGGCGACTTTGGTACGTAAATTACCAAGATTGCTCGTTTGCTAAACCTTTGGAGGAAACAGAATGAAGAAAAACTCGCTGATTGCGAGCGCGGCATTCGCCGCCATCGCGCTCTCCGCCCTTCCGGCGATGGCGCAAGCTCCGTTTTCGGATGTTCCGACGGATCACTGGGCTTACCAAGCCGTTGACAAATTGAAGAACGCTGGCATCGTTGAAGGCTACCCGGACAAAACCTACGGTGGCCCCCGCCCGATGACCCGCTATGAGTTCGCCATCGCTATCGCCCGTTTGCTGGACAAACTGCCGGTCGTTCCGCCCGACGTCGCGACCAAAGGCGATATCGAAGCACTGCGCGCTCAACTCGCCGGTTTCGCGACCAAAGAGGAAGTCGAGGCGCTTCGCAAGTTGATCGGCGAGTTCCGTACTGAACTTGAGCGACTCGGACAAGACGTCAAGACGCTCAACGACAAGGTAAACGCCCTCGACTCCCGCGTCACGGCCATCGAGCAAGAACTTCGCCGTGTGCGCATTGGCGGCGAAATCAACCTCATGACCCAGGGCGTCAACCGCACATCGGACAACCGAAACTCTATCCTTGACCAGAGCGGTTTCCCGCGCGGCAACCCGACCAAAAAGTCTTTGCTCGGCGACATTCGTGTCCTGCATGACCTGGATCTCGATGTCAAGGTGCGATTGAGCGAAACCGCAACCGCGGAAGCGATCATCAACTTCGGTAACTACCTGCCCACCCTGAATAGCATCGCATCGTTCAACGGTGTGCGCTCTGACGGCCAAGGCTCTGGTCTTCCGAACACCCCCGGTCTCGGACGGGTCAATCAGGATCAACAAAACTCGATCTACAAATTAGTGATCGACGTTCCTGCGAAACTCGGCGCTATCGGCAATGTGGACTTCCAGGTTGGTCGCTTGCCCCTCCAGCTGACGCCGTACACCTTTAAATTGGTGGACAACGACGTGTACTTCTACAACCGCAAAACAGACCTCGGCGACGTTCCGGTCGACGGCGCGAAAGCGAACCTCAACCTCGGACCCGTCGGAATCAACCTGTTCGCGGCGAAGGTTGACCCGATCAAATTTGTCAGCAACAATAACGGGGTGATTGCCAACGACAACCAGTACGGCCTGTACGCGGGTGCAGCTTACTCGCCGTTCGCCAACACTCGTGGGTTCCAACCGGGTCTGCGTGGTGGTGGTGCCGGCACATTCAACCGCCCCCGCCAGTCTTCTATCAACCCGAACGTGAACGGTGCGATGGCTGTCGAGCAACTAGGCGGTGGTCGCGCGACCATCGGCGTGGCGAAGTACGGTACTATCGGCGGTACGTTCATCGCGATGTCGGGTGTCAGCCCGGCGTCTCCGATCGGATTCGCTAACCCGGGGAACCGTGCGAACTTCGACCGCGTTTACGTGTACGGTGTTGACTTCTCGGGGCAAATCGGTGGCATCGGTGTCAACGCATCTGGTACCAAATCGGACACCTACCTGGACGACCAAGAGCGAACCGAAGATGGCAACGGACAATGGGATGTTAACCTGGCGTACGCGTTCGGTAACTTCAACGTCCTTGGCGGTTACCGCGAAATCGGTACCCTCTACGGCGCTCCCGGTTACTGGGGTCGCATCGGTGCCTGGACGAACCCGACCGACATCAAGGGGCCTTACTTCAACTTGGGCTATCGCTTGAGCCGAGGTTTGTCGCTCGAGGGTGGCGCGCAGTTCTACTCCGGTTACGATGAAGAGTTCACCAACGGCGTCGGCGGTCTGGGCGAAGACGATGAGATCACCAACTTCAAGGTTGGTCTCAAGTACGGTCTGACCTCGGCTTCCAACGTAGACTTCGGTGTCGAGTACACCGAGTATGACGTGCTGAACTTCAACCTGAACGGTCGTGGACAGGCGGAAGAAGTCTTTTACAACATCGGCTACGGCTATACGTTCAACACGAACACCTCGTTCAAGTTGCTGTACCAGATCGTGGACTACACCGATGATGGGACCGGTTTCGACCGCATCAACGGCGACGGTGGTATTGCCGCTGCGCAACTCTCCGTCAAGTTCTGATTCCCAGCGAATCGGACAATACGACTACGCCCCCTGCACCGTTCGGTGCAGGGGGCGTAGTCGTGTTTGTTTGAGTTAGTGGCGGGAGGAACGCAACATCTGCTTAAGCTCGGTCAGGTTGTTGGTCCCGGCGAATGCCTCCTCGGCGGTGATTCCGCGCGCCTGCACCAGTTGCTGAAGCGACTGGTTGAGTGTGTTCATACCGAAATGCCCACCCTCTTTAATGCTGTTATAAATGTCGCTGTAGGATTCGCCGTCCTCGATCTGTTTCTTGATCGTCGGCGAGCCGGTCATGACTTCCACCGCCGGAACGCGCCCCGTCCCGGAAGCGCGTAAAACCAACCGTTGCGACACGACGCAACTCAGAGTCGCCGCGACCTGCAAGCGAACTTGCTCGCGTTCGTGGAGCGGGAATGAGTTCAAAATGCGGTCTATGGTCCCTACCGCGCTGATCGTGTGCAGAGTCGTGATCACCAGATGCCCGATTTCGGCGGCGGTCAGTGCCACCCGCATCGTGTCGGCGTCGCGCATCTCCCCGATAACGATCACGTCCGGAGTCTGCCGCATCACCGCGCGTAGCGCGGTCGCGAACGACCGCGTATCCGCGCCGACTTCGCGCTGAGAAACGACCGAGTTTTTGTCGTCGAAAACGTACTCGATCGGGTCTTCGACGGTAACAACGTTTGCGCGGCGGTGCTCGGTAACGTGATCCACAAGTGCCGCGAGAGTGGTTGACTTCCCAGACCCGGTCGGTCCCGTGACCATAATCAACCCTTGTGGGAGCATCGCCTGCTCTTTTAAGACTTTCGGGAGCATCAGGGCGTCCAGACTGTGCGGACGCAGCGGTATAAGGCGAAGTGCGGCCCCGATCGCGCCGCGTTGAAGGAACAGGTTCGCCCGCACACGCACCAGGCCGGAAACGGTGAATACTGCGTCTATTTCATGCTGATCCAAGAGCCGACGCATCAAGTCATCGGCGTTCTCACCCGCGACTTGCGCCCCGATCCTTTCGTCATCGCCCGCGGCGGTTCCGGCACGGACGAGGTTATCGCGTGTGGAAGAATACAGGATACTCATCGCCATCTCGTGCATTTCCGCGAACGAAAGTGTTCCTATATCGCTACGCGATTGGATGCGACCGTCGATACGCAACGCCGGTGGCGCATCGGCCTTCAGAATGAGGTCGGACGCGCGAGATTTCAGCGCGACGTCAAGGAGGTTATGTATGCTTTTCATGGCTAACGTTACAAATTCGAATGCGAACAATAATGGCAGTGTGCTATAATCAAGCGGTGGCACGGAGCGCACGAAACAAACCCACGGTACCAGGAACACCTGCAAGTTTCGCGCCTGCAATCAGTTTCTCCTGTTTTTTTACCGGAGCATACTTTGCCCCCTTCGCTTGCTACAACGGTTATACGTAATATGGACACCAGTGATTTCCGCAATGGCCTTTCTCTCATCTACGAGGGCAATATTTTTACTATCGTCGAATTTCAGCATGTCAAACCGGGTAAGGGAGGCGCGTTCGTACGCTCCAAACTGAAAAACCTCAAAACCGGGGCGACCATCGACAAGACATGGCGGGCGGGCGAGCGCATGGATCAGGCTGTTTTAGAGCGGCGCCCGATGCAATATCTTTATTCATTAGAAGATGAAGCGCACCTGATGGATTCGGAAACATTTGAGCAAATCAGTATTCCGGTCACTCAGGTCGGTCAGCAGGCAAAATACCTGAAGGAAAACACCGAAATTCAGGTCATATTACATAAGGAAGACATTGTTGGTGTCAACCTGCCCGACTTCGCGGAACTGGAAGTTATCGAAACGGATCCCGGGGTCCGCGGCGATACAGCGACTGGCGGAACGAAACCGGCAACCCTGGAAGGGGGCGCGGTGGTGATGGTCCCGTTATTTATCAACATCGGCGAAAAGCTGCGAGTAGACACCCGAACAGACACGTACCTCGAACGGGTCAAATCCTAATCAGGAATCCAGCGAAGCGGATACATCCCATACCCGCTTCGCAGTTCTCGTCGCCACGTATCCCTACATTAATGAAGGATCACAGGTTTCTTTGATGATCATAAGCGACGGTTCTTCGGAACGCCCTTCTCTTCAGTCTATGCTCGGCGGTCCGTTCTTTCAATTTCTAACGGTCGCCACAACTATCTCCCTTGCCGCAGGTGCGATCGGCACTTTGTGGCTGTTAGCATCGCTGATTTTTGGGAATTATGGCGAGTTCGCGTCGGTTTCCAAGACGGCGCAAGCCGCCGCTCTCAGTAATATTTCCCTCGCCCAGACGCTCATGACCTGGGGCTTCGGTCTCGGGGCGTTGCTCTGCGCGATCGTCTACTTCGGGGAGGAAGTGCTCGGATACGCGCTTCTTATCGGGGCACTGCTCATCGGGTTTGGCATCCCGTCGGGATTCCAGCAGTTCGGCGGCGAGGCGTACGCCGCTACCAAATCCGTCGCACTCAACAGAGTGTATGACGCGTTCTCCGCCGGAGTTCGCTTACCCGCGCTCATCGGCGGACTTTTCATTTGCTATGACGTTGTCCAGCGCCTGATCCGAACCGTGCGGGAACGCCCGACGGTCAAAGTCGAGAAGATGACCTATGGGACGGGCGCGAAGCAGGAGAACACGGAGCGCCCCGCCCGCACATCCCCTCTGGGTAAGTGCTGGGAAGGCCCGTTCTGTCGCGACTTTATCCGCCCGCACTGCCCGATCTTTTTGAAGCGGCAGGCGTGCTGGCAACAGAAGCGCGGCTGTTACTGCGAGGAAGATATTGTCTCACAGGCAGCCGCGAAAGTAACGGGGCAAAGCTTGCCCATGGCGGGCGGCAGTTCGCGGTTCGCCAATATGACCGGCGCCGCCAACAACGACATGAATGCTACTCCAGACCCGCTGTCATCGGGATTCCAGATGATCGGGGTCGGGGCGGCCGCTCCCTCCGGTATGGGGGGCATGACGCCACCCCCGCCGACGCTCTCCAATGCCCCGCGTCGGATGGAGTTGTCCGCCGGGCAAAAGCGCGAACGGTGTCGCAACTGTGTCATCTATAATGAGCACCAGCGCGAAAAGTACCAACTACTCCTCCCGGTTGTTTTGATCGGCACGGTTCTTCTTTGTGGATACGTAGCGATGCAGTTCCAAACAAACGCGACCGCGGTAGTGAGTGGCATAGAAATGATCGTCAACCGGTTCTCGTTCCTGCCGGGGAACGATAAAGTCACGGTCGGTAACTCTTCCTCGACGGTGGCATGGTTCTTCATTGGCGCCGCGACAATCGTCATCATGTCTAAAACGCTCCAGCTTCTGGAATGGTGCATTTTCAAAATCAAGATATAAATGTAAGTACCAATGGATCATTTAACAATCGAGGCGTTCGCGGAAGCGTTCGCAAATGTGCCGCGTTTAGCAGAGATGGAAGTGCGAACTCCGTCAATCAGTACCCTTCGCTTTCGACGTTCCCTACAGGTCTCGGAAAAGAAACCCAGACCTACGACGAAGACTGTCGCGTCGGGCACCACGGGGGCCCACACGCCAGTCGTATGCCAGACGGCGCCGACGGCGGGAACGTGAGGGACATCAA
>JACMMA010000739.1 GCA_014379275.1 Armatimonadota bacterium
ACCCAGCGCATTTCGGAGTTCGCGGTGCTGTCCGCCATCGGGTACCGCCGCTCGCAACTCATCGGGCGTATCGTTCTGGAAACCGCCCTCCTGACCACCATCGGCTGGGCGGTCGGGGCGATCGTGACGGTGACGTTACTGACGATCTTCAAAACGGCGGTGTTCGAGCCGCGGGGATTGATCATCAACCCGCAGGACCTGTACGCCTACAAATGGACGATCCCGATCCCGTTCGCAATCACGGCGTTCGCGGTGACGACCATCGCGTACCGCCTGATGAAACTCGACCCGGTGACGATCATCGAGCGGCGGTGACCACCCCTCCCTCATCGGAATGAGAGAGGGGGAGACGGAAGAGACTAGCGGGAAGCGTCTCACCCCGATGCATTTGCTCCCCTTCTCTCATTCCGATGAGGGAGGGACTTGGACCCTAATTATGAACGAACAATCTACTACGGAACGTACACTCGCCTGTGAGGGCGCGACGCTGGAATATCTGGACGCCGGGCGGACGACGTTCGCTCTCAAGGAAGTCTCGGTCGCGCTACCGCCGGGTAAGTTTTATGGCATCATGGGACCGTCCGGGTCCGGCAAGTCGTCGCTGCTATATGTGCTGTCCGGCTTGAAACCGCCGACGCACGGCTCGGCGCGGTTCGGCTCGTTCGTTTACAATCGGAACACGGAAACCGCCGTCACCGACCTGCGCCGACAGCGGTTTGGGTTTGTCTTCCAGCAACCGTTCCTGTTACCGTATCTGACCGCGCTGGAAAACATCGTCGCCGCCGCGCCGAAGGTGACTACCGCCGCGAAAAACAAAGCGATGGGACTTTTGGACCATCTCGGCATGTCCGGTCTGGAGAACAAGCAACCGTCGCAGCTGTCGGGCGGCGAGAAACAGCGCGTTTCCGTGATTCGGGCGATGATGAACGATCCGGATGTTATTTTCGCGGACGAACCGACGGCGGCTCTTGACCGGGGCAACGGGTTTCGCGTCATTGAGGCGCTGTCCGGATGGCGGGAGCGAGGCGGGACTGTGGTTGTGGTAACGCACGACGGTGACATGCTCCAAGACGCCGACTCTATTCTGATGCTCCGGGACGGTGCACTGACCGATATCGAAAACAGGAGCAGGGATAAACGATAGTCCGGCACACATCTTGCTATCACTGCCTTTGGGAATTACACTGTTTCGTTATTGTTACTGTGTGTCAAGGAAAGTTTTATGCTGTCCGTTCTATCTAATGAATCGATAAAAACGCAATCACGCTTCGCTGGCGGCAGTCGACGCGCGAACGCGCCGGTGAAAGACGATCCGTTCGCACAAGAACTGGCGGTTCTGCGGCGTGACCTCGGAACGCTGGCTTGCGCGTGTGCGGATGGGATGACGAAGGCGGCCCAGCACTACCATGACGAAGACCTGTGGGTGATCGGAACGATGCCGGGATACGGCCCACTCGCGGACACAGTCGAAGCGACTTCCCGCGGTTTCCTCGCGAACTCGCACCTGTCCGCCACCCACACCGAACTGGTCGCTAACACGATGAGGATGAGCGGCGATCTGCGTACCGCGGCGCGCGGCGCGCGACAATCTGTTCAGATCGCGTTTCTGCTCCGGCAGGAACCCGTCGCCGGACAGGAAGCCCTAGCCCTGCTTGCTCCGATGGCGGAAGCCGCGGTTGCGGTGGGTGAGCGGACCGCGTATGCGGTGCAGACCGGCGACGGGAGTGCCGCCAAACAAGCCGCGCAAGCGTACCGAAACGTGGATATGTTGCGCATTCAGGTAGAAAAGGGAGTCCGCACCGGCGAGTGGGACACCTACTTCACGCCCGTCTTGCAAAAGATGATCCGTGCCGCTGCCTGGAACTTCGCCGTGTCCGGCGAGAGCATGGCACGCGTCGCCGCCCGATTGATCCTGTGATCCTGTAGTCTTTGAACCGCCAAGACGCCAAGAACGCCAAGGTAAGAGAGAGAGGAAAAGGGGTGAAGTTTTTGCGCTCCGCCCATTAGCGCAATGGCTTTTCCATATCAGGTAGCCCTGACTCAAAAACCTTTTCTTCTCCTACCTTGGCGTTCTTGGCGTCTTGGCGGTTCAAACATTAAACGAGGGAAGCCGAAAGGGTGATTTCTGTCGCGGATAGAGCTTTGCTGACCGGGCACGACACTTTCGCCTCGTTTGCAAGCGATTGGAACTGTTCCGCCGAGATGCCGGGGACTTTACCTTCCGTGGTTAATTCGATCCTGCTGATGGCGAAGCCGCCGTCCACGGGACCGAAATGCACCTTGGCGCTGGTCTGCACCGAATCCACGGTGTGTCCCGCGTGCTCCAGCATCGCCGACAGTTGCATCGAGAAGCAACCGGCGTGCGCCGCCGCGATCAATTCTTCCGGGTTAGTGCCGACGTTGCCGTCGCCCATACGCGTCTTGAACGAGAACGGTTGGTCTACCGCGCCGGTCCCGGTTTTCATGTGCCCGGTGCCTTCTTTGAGGGTACCATTCCACTCGGCATTTGCAGAACGAATCATAGGTTTCTTCCTTCCGTTAGCGCGGAAAAGGGCTAAATACTCTCGCCCTCTTGCAGGCGTTCCGCCTGATCCGTGGTCACTAACGCGTTAATAATACCCTGCAAATCGCCGTCCATGATCTGATTCAAGCCGTGCGTCGTTAAACCGATGCGATGGTCTGTCAAACGATCCTGCGGGAAGTTATAAGTTCGGATTTTGTCGGAACGGTCGCCGGAGCCGACTTGTAAGCGGCGTGTGTTCCCGGTCGCGGCTTCCCGCTTTTCCCGCTCGATCTCGTAAAGTTTCGCCATCAGAACACGCATCGCCTGTTCGCGGTTCTGGAGTTGTGAACGTTGGTCCTGACACGCGACCACGATACCGGTCGGCAGATGAGTGATGCGCACCGCGGTTTCGTTCTTTTGCACGTTCTGGCCGCCCGCGCCCGCCGACAGATAGTAATCCATTTTCAAATCTTTTTTATCGATGTTGACTTCCACTTCTTCGACTTCCGGCATCACCGCGACGGTCGCTGTGGACGTGTGAATGCGCCCGCCCGATTCCGTCGCCGGAACCCGTTGCACCCGATGAACGCCACCCTCGAACTTCATTTGCGAGTAGGTGCCGTCGCCGCGGATCGAAAGCGAGGCATCCTTGACGCCGCCGATGCCGGTTTCCTGTGAGGCGATCAGTTCCGGTCTCCACCCGCGACGCTCGGCATAGCGCATGTACATCCGCAGGAGTTGCCCGGTGAAAA
This sequence comes from Armatimonadota bacterium, assembly GCA_014379275.1. Lineage (GTDB taxonomy): Bacteria > Armatimonadota > Armatimonadia > Armatimonadales > Armatimonadaceae > JACMIU01. The sequence goes on from JACMMA010000739.1 coordinate 3,256, forward strand.
GTTCGGCTTCATCGCCGCCGGTGCCGGGGCGGAACTCCATGATAACGTCCTTGTCGTCGGCGGGGTCTTTGGGTAGAAGCAGAATGCGCAGCTCTTTTTCGAGCGGTTCGACGCGGGGCTTGAGGGCGGCGAGTTCTGCCTGCGCTAACTCCTTCATGTCTGGGTCGGAAGTCAATTCCTCGGCGTCCTCGATGCCCTGCACCACGGATTTGTATTCGCGCAGCTTCTCGATCAGCGGGGTCAGGGCGGCGTGCTCGCGCGTGAGCGCGATCATCGCCTGTGGGGCGAGGTTGGGGTCGTACATCTGTGCGGCAAGGGATTCGTACCGGCGTTCCACATCAAGCAGTTTTTCAAGCATAACAAACGGCTATTATATCACTGCCTCGTTTCTTTCTTTCGTCCTTCGCGGACGGCAGGCAGGCGATTCGCCTGACCGGATTTATACAAAGCGAGAACCGACTGGTGTACAGGTACAATGGGCTACATGACGTCTACCACCCCCGTGAAATCGCTTTCCGACAAGCCGACGTGATACGGTATACTTGCGCTATAACTACAGCATCGTCCGCGTGTGGCAACTACCCGTCGAGGAACTGCTGGCCGGTGGCATCGCGACGCTCCCGCTCGCGCCGATTGCCGACGTGCCCGAAAGCGATCTGCCGCGAGTCATCTCCCGCATGCGCGAACGTATCGAAGCTGAGCCGAAAGACGAGCAACAAGATCTGTGGGCGTCCACGTATTTTCCGATGGGGGCGAAGTACCCCGGCAGTCTTACGAATCAACTTTTGAAAGGGATCGGGACTGTGTTTGAATCGAGCACCTTAACGAAGCCGTCGAAAAAGGGCGTGGCGCAGGGCGAACTGTCTGGGCGGCTACAGCAAGCCCGCGGATCACTTCTGACGCTGGAGGCACGACTGGGCGCC
>JACMMA010000740.1 GCA_014379275.1 Armatimonadota bacterium
ACAATGTTACCACAAATAGAACTATTTACTGCCATAAAGTCAGTAAAATGATTCACCGTTTGAAAAAACGGGGGCAAGATGGAAAAGTTCTGGAAGGGGGCGCGCCTTGCCGTTATCGACTCACAACCCGGTGTCACTACACCCGACGAAAAAAATGCCAACGCTAGCGTGGTGCTCGGAAATGGTCGGCGGTCTCTATCAGCCCGATCAGCCTTGCCAACGGTCGCACTTTATGCGTATAATTTTCCATGGATACCACCGTTCACCGGTTTGAAGCCGCACCAGGACCGCTTGATAATCCCCTCAAGGGTTGGTGTAGCTACACGAACTCCGAGATCTTCCTGCCTTATTCGATGGTGTTTCGTTATGCATCGTGGCGCGAACTGGAACCTACCGAGGGAGACTATAAGTTCGCCGATTGGGAGCGCAAAACGTGGGACGACGATCCCAAGACGACCGGGAAACACGTCGTTTTCCGCGTGTACATCGATTATCCCGGTCTCGCCCCAGGGCTACCCGAATGGCTCAAAGCGAAAGGCGTGAAAACGACGCCGTATGTCGCCAAAGAGCTGGAGGGGTACGATCCCGGCGCGGCGAAGGGCGAATCGCCGGACTACGAAAGCCCGGTCTTCATCGCCGCTCTGGAAAAGCTGATTGCCGCATTGGGCGCACGGTATGATAAAAACCCCCGCGTCGCGTTTATCGAACTGGGTCTGCTCGGCTTCTGGGGCGAGTGGCATACCTGGCCGATCGAGAAGTTGTTCGCGGGATCGGCACCAGCGCAAAAGCGGGTCATCGCGGCATTCAAAGCGGCATTCCCCAACAAGAAACTGATGGCACGCTACGCGAAAGACGAACCCGGTAAGCATTCCTGGCTCGGTTTCCACGACGACTATTTCCCGGAGGACACCGGCGAGGAGCAGAGTTGGCATTTTCTGCGCGGAATGCGCGAAAGCGGACGTCTCGAAAACTGGCGCACTGCCGGGATCGGTGGCGAGATGATCCCGAACGCCGCGGAGAAATGGGTCGGCACAGAGGAAGGTCTTGCCAGAACAAAGGCGATGATAAAAGCCGCCCATTTCTCCTGGGTCGGCCCGTATTCCCCGGCGATGGAGAAGCGGTCAAAACTCGACCCTGTTTTTCGTTCCCGATGCGAAGAACTGATCCGGCAGATGGGCTATCAGTTCCAACTGACCGAACTGACGTTGCCGAAAGCGGTGCGACGTGGCGCGACAGTCCCCCTGACACTGCGCGGGACAAACACAGGTGTCGCGCCATTTTACTACCCGTGGCAGGTACAGGTCGCACTGCTTACGGCGGACGGATCGGTGGCGGAGACTGTTCCCCTGTCCCGCTTCGACGTCCGGAGATGGCAACCGGGTGCGTTTGTCGGGGCGGACGCTCCGCGGTTTTCCGTTCCAAAGGGACAGTACCGCCTCGCATTGGGTATCATCGACCCGTGGACGAAACGTCCGGCGATACGATTTGCGAACCGTATCACGACGACTAAAGAGGGCTGGAACGTGCTCGCACCGCTCACTGTCTCCGCATAAAACGAACATGGTTGTTGCCAGAACGCCCGCGCTAACTATACGAACCGTGACCGCCGGTCAATCGGTTCAGTACAACGAATTCTTCCGATCGGGAGTGGAAGCGCATCCCGAATCATTCCGCATCGTGTCGGATGATTTCAAAGACTTGCCGTTCGACCCGTCATCGACCGAGGACAGATTCACTCTCGTTGCATCGACCGAGGAAGGGGAATGGATCGGTGTGGTAAGTGTTGAGTGCGAGACGGGACGGCAAAAGCGGCGACATATCGCGTGGCTGGTGCGGATGTATGTCGCGGCGTCTGCCGCTGGTCGTGGAGTCGGGCGCCTGTTGCTCCGAGCGGCAATCGCGCAAAGCCAAAACAACCTGCCGGGAGTCGAACAGCTAAATCTGACCGTGCTCGCCAAAAATGAGCCGGCGAAACGCTTGTATCTGTCTGAGGGCTTCGTCCGATTCGCGCATGAACCGGACGCCCTGCGCGATTCGCATGGTATCTACCATGCGGAGGAGCAGTTGCGCGTTTCGCTCAGAGCAAATAAAACTGGTTAAAAAATGCGGTTACTACAGGGGAGTTTGCGCAACACGAAATGGCTTAAAAGAAAACTCCCGGTGAGTGACAACACCGTCGCCACACCAAACTTCGCCAGGGAATCCCATGTCAGTGGTTTGAGGAGGAGTTGTACCGGGATTACCACGAAGATGTGGAGAAAGTAAACGCCATAGGCGTTGTCGCTCAGGAGTCGTAGAAACGGCGTTGTGCCGCCAGCATACCGCCGGAACAAGCCGAGCGAAGTGATCAAGATACCGACGGATGTGAACGCCTCGAACGTTGAATAGATCACGTTCTGCCATGTCGCGCCGCCGGTATCAAACACATGGAATTTGCGCCAACCCGGAACCAACCGCCATAGGGTGAAGCCGATAACCGTCATCAAAGCGACACATCCCCACAATCTTAGAACGCGGCGGGATGCGATGGGTAGCCAGTTGCTCCGGTAAGCAACGAGTCCTGCCAGAAAAAGAAACAGATACTGCGGGGCGTGGGCGAGTTCGATGGGAAAAACACCGAGTATCATGATCCAGTAATCAACGGGGTACCAAACACGAATTCCTGCTGTGACGATGCCCAAAAACAACGTAAACGACAGCAATGAGGCGTTGGGAGGTGCTACTACGACAGTGGGCGTGATCTTCATTCGGGATCGGTAGGCACCATACATCAGGGACAAAGCGAGAAGATCAATCGCATACCACATATGCGCGAATGTAAAAGATCGCGTCGCCGCCGTGAGTATCGCGGCGATAATGAGCGAGGGAACCCCTAGACGGAGCAGGCGGTCCCGCGCGAAGGCACGGAACCCTTTGTGGTCGTACGGCCGAGGGGTGAGGTAGCCGGAAACGAAAAAGAACGCCCCCATAAAGAAGATCGAGTTGATCGTGATGAAGGGGGCGAGAAACGGGGAGCGTTGCGCCTCGCTCACGGGCCACTCGCCCCCAGTCGGTCCGTAAGCTTGCGCGACGTGGTGTGCAACGACGAGCGTCGTCAGCCACACCTTGAGATTATCTAGGTAGTATAAGCGTGGCGTTGACAGCGGCGTAGACATGCTTGTCTACTATTTACGGCTCCTTGCTGGTAATGGTTTCCACCTTCGGAGCGGGCTTCGGTTTGTAGCCGACCAGTTCCCGGTAGCCGCGCCCGGTGATCGGCGAACCGTCTTTCGCGGTCCCGGCCACATCCACGACGCCTTCCCAGAACGCCGTGCCGATTCCGAGTGTCGGGATCGCCTGCGCATCAAATGTCGGCGTGAATGTCAGCGTGTAGCCGATATTACCCATTGCCACCGTGAAAAGTTGCGGGAACGTGATACCAGATTTCGGATCCAACCACTCGCCGCTCGGCGTGAAGGTGACCGATTTATCCACGGTTTGCGTGCCGTCGGCGCGAAGAAGGGTGGCTTCCGCCCGCAACACTTTTCCCGTGGAATTATCCTTGACCCGGTAGACGATCAGGTCCTCTCCGTTTTCAAGCTGGACCCCGAACCAGTCCCATCCGTTGTCGCCGACCACCCAGGAACGGCCCCACTGCCGATCGATCCAACCGTTGCCGGTGACGATCTCGGTTTTTCCGCCCACCGTCAACGTCCCGCGAACGGCGGGACGGGTAAGGGAAACATAGAACATGTCGTCGGGGCTGCCCAAGCCGGTCATCCCCGCGCCGCCGACGAGCATCGGCGGACGGGCGGCTTTCGGCTGGTCGAACGTAAGGTTCACCGAAAACGCCGGGTCGGTGAGTTCCGCTTTCCACTTGCGGGCGTCATCGGTTTGCTGGGCGAACAGATATTTCCTGTCGTCCATGAATATGCCGAACCGCGGCTCGCCCAGTTTGATCTGCGTCTCGCCCGCCGTGATGCGATGCGGTGCGGGCAGTTGGTTCTTCTGTAACCCCGCGAGCAGGGGCATGATGCTTGTGTCATTCGGTCGCTGCATGGCAACCAATGGCAGGTACGATTTGAGCAGGGCAACGTTCGCTTTATCGAGCACGGAGCCGTCGGCGACGACCTGCTTCTCGTCCAGATCGGTCAGCGAGTAGATGAGATAGTGTCCTTTTTTGCTCGGCTGGAAACCGGTGCGAAAGAACGAGCCGACGACGGCATAGTTTTTGCCGGATTCGGTCTTCAGGAACGCGTTGAAATACCACCATTCGATGGCGGCGTTCGCGTCGTGTGCCCCGGCATCCTGCGGAAACCCGATTTTCTTCGCGGTCGCTGGTTGAGAAGCCATTTTACCGGCGGGGGCGGGACGCTCCGTCGCCGTTTGTGGGGCGGCGAGTACTGGTGCCGCGAGTGCGGTTAGTGCAATTACGGCGAGAAATGTTTTCATGGCAATATAAACTCTGGGTTTCGAAGCCCCGTTATTAGGGTTCGCGGGATCGTTTCGATACTTTATTTAACGCTAATTATCGCGGTTGTGTTTCCGCACAATATCTAATACCGCCTCGCCAAACTTCGCGGCTTTGGACGGACCGATGCCGGGAACATCCAGCAGATCGAATTCGTTCGTCGGTTTCGTCGCCGCGATGGCGTGCAACACTTTATCCGCGAACACCACGAACGGCGGGACATTCTCTGCTTCCGCTTGCTCGCGGCGCCACGCCCGAAGTGTTTCAAAAAGAACCGGGTCTTCGTCCGCGTCTTCTTTCGTACCCGCCACGGCATCGGACCGAGCGATGGGAATCTTCTGCTTCGGGGTGCTCGCTGTCCGCCATTCCATGTCGCAGTGTTCGTCGCGCACGGCGTCGCGCCCGGGCGTCGTCAGGTACAAACGGCGGTATTCGTCGTTGTCGTCCCGTGACAGGTAGTTCTGTTCGACCAGCGCGTCGGCGAGTCGTTCCAACTCCGCCTTCTTAAATGTCGCGAGGGCGCCGAACATGCCGGTGCGCTCCGGGCGGATTGGCGCGTCCGGCGTACCGCGGAGAGCGCGTACTAGCCCCGACTTGCCAACCGCGAACGGCGACCGCCCGGATGCCAGATCATGAACCAGCGTCAGCGCAGCGAGCGGCGGGGCGACTGTAGAGACCGGCGAAGACTCTGTTGCAGTGTCCGATGTCCTCACCCCTGTCCCCTTTTTCGGCGCGCATACGTCGCACTTGCCGCACGGCACATTCGCCCAGCGGTCACCGAAGTAGCGGGCGATCTGTCCGTGGCGGCACTTGTGTTCCTTGGCATACGCGACCATCGCCTTCGCTTTTTCCGTCGCCCCTTCGACACGCTCGCGGAGCATCGCCTCCATACGTGCTTTCACGTCGGGCGGTGTCGGAAGGATCTCGAACAACGGCTCCCGACCGCCGAGGGCGCGGTACGTCAAATGCCCGGCGTCCTGGCAGCGCAGGATCGTTTCTTCCAGATCGCGCAGGGGGATTCCGGTCGCCTCGGCGAGTTCGAAGGCGTCCCATTCGCCCCCCCCACCGATCACGCCCGCGAAGCAGTCCCCCCATTCGGCGACAGGCTCCGCCTCTTCGAACTGCTGGTTATACTCGGGGTAAAGGGCGAAGCGGCGCGGAATATCCGTGTGGCGGGCGATCAAGCCGACTTCCTCTAAAACAGGAAGCGTCGAGCGCACGCGCCCCGCATCGCCGTTCATGCTCTGGAACAAGCCGTCCCAGGTCACGGTGCCGATGCGCGCCTTTCCGACGCTCATTTTCAGAGCGTTGTAGACGCCCTGCAGGTCGGGTAGTTCCAGAGTGTCTTCCCGCATGCGGCGGAGTGCGTTCGTCGCGTCGGGCGCGGAATGGAGCAGGATGCACTCGCTCGGCTCGCCGTCGCGCCCGGCCCGTCCCGCCTCCTGGTAGTAGTTTTCCAGCGTCCGCGACGGGTTGTAATGCACCAAAAATCGGATATCGGATTTGTCCACGCCCATCCCGAACGCCACCGTCGCCGCCATCACGCGCACATCGCCTCGCATGAATCGGTCCTGTGCGGCGGCGCGCTCCTCGGAAGGCAACCCGGCGTGATAAAACCCCGCCTCGACACCGTACCGTTTGAGCATCCGGGCTAACTGCTCGCACTTCTCCCGTGACGTGGCGTAGACCAGGCCCGCCCCCGGCGTGTCGCGGCAATACTCCAGCGTCGCTTGTAGCTTCTCGTCCTCATTGGCGACTTTGCGGCAGGTCAAACGCAGGTTGTCGCGGAACGTCGGGCGCAAAATCCGGTGGAGCGGACGCCCGACCTCTTTCTCGATATCGTGCGCGACTTCGGGCGTCGCGGTCGCGGTGACGGCGAGCACGATGCGCGGGTTGAGCGCGGCAATCGCCTTGCCGACGGCGCGATAGTCGGGGCGGAAATCGTGCCCCCACTGCGAAATGCAGTGCGCCTCGTCGATCACCACCATCGCGATGTTCGCCCGGCGCAGGGCGTGCAGAAAGGTCGGCTGGCGGAGTCGTTCGGGCGCGGCGTAAACCAGCTTCAATCGTCCGGCTTTCACCATCGACAACCGCCGCCCGACTTCGCCAGGATCCAGCGACGAGTTGATCAGTGTCGTGCGCTCGGCGACCGGTGGGGGCAGGTTTTCCGCCTGATCTTTCATCAAAGCGATCAGCGGCGAGAGGATCAGCGTCGCGCCCTCGGTGAGCATCGCGGGGAACTGATATGTGACCGACTTACCGCCGCCGGTCGGCAGGATGGCGAGCGTGTCGCGCCCATCCAGGACGCCCTCGACGATCTCCCTTTGACCGGGGCGGAAATCGGCGTGTCCGAAAAGGCGCGTAAACTCGGCTTGTAGCGGGTCGGGGGTCATGACGATATTCTACAGCGAAACGTTTTCTTTTGTCCTGCCCGTGCGCTCCGATTGGTGGTGC
>JACMMA010000741.1 GCA_014379275.1 Armatimonadota bacterium
CAGGAAACCGCCGGGTGCCGCACCGGATTGGAGCGCGACCGGAAGAACCGGCTCCGATTCGTCCACGAAGTGACACTCGATAGTCAGACCGCGCTCCCGCGCCTGCTCGAACAGAATCTCGGTGCAGTATTTGAAATACGCGTGGTCCGGCGGGGTAACGGCGATGATCGTGGTCGCCAGTTCCCGCTGTCGCAGTAGCGGCGTCGGCGGGGCGGCGTCGGCGACGAAGGTTCCGATGCCGTTCTTACGCACGATCTGCCCCTCGCGTCGCAGGGTGTCCAACGCTTGAAGGACGGTGCGCTCTGACGCTTCGAACCGCCGCATCAGTTCGGTGTGGGTCGGGATGCGGTCGCCGGGCGCGAGGGAGCGGCACAGTATTTCGATCTCGTGCCGCACCGCTTCGGCGGGGAATAACCGCCCCCGTCTCCCGGACTGCTTTGTCAAAGCCGTGTTCATTACGCTGTAGAGTATACCGTGAGTTTTCTTTTTCGCGAGGCGGCGTCGCTTGCCCCGGTGTGCACCTGATTCCTGAGACACACGTGGTCGAGTGCCCCCACCGGGCAAGATTTAACCTTTTCTTAACAACATGTTCACCCCAAAACGGAAAACTGGGGGTATACTTGGAATGTAGCGATACATAAAGTATCGCTACATTCCAGAAAGGTATATGAGATATTGTTCGCGCCGAAAACCATCCCGTCAGTCGGAAACCGTCGATCACGGGTGCAGGAAACTTGCTTCCATATCGAACGTCTCGCCATGACGCTGGGCGCGGGGGCGCAGTTGCCGACATTCGTTGAACTGCGACGTGACACTGGCGCAAGTGTCGTAACTTTGAACCGCGCCCTGGAATCACTGGAGTCGCGCGGGGTGCTCACCCGCCGCCACGCGGTCGGTATTTTCGTCTCGCCGAATGTGGGGCGCAAGTCAATCGCGATAATCTGTAATCAGTCCTTCGTGTCCGGCCCAGAAGTTTCCCCGTTCTGGCAGATGTTGATGGACGGATTGCGTGATCAGGTTGCGGCACGAGGGCACGAACTGTCCGTACATTTCACCCTCGAAGGAGAAGGCGTGGAAGATTCCGGTGTTTTCCACCGCGACCTGGCACGTGCGGTCGAGGCGGGGAGGACGGACGGCGTCTTCGGAATCGGTTTGAACCGGCAGGCGGCGGCATGGCTCCAAGATAGAGGGGTCGCCGTGGTCGGCTCGCACGGCAAGGCGGATGTCGAAGTGCTGGTCGATTTTTCGCACCTCGCGCGTACTGCCACGGTACTCCTGTCGCGGCGGGGGTGTCGGCGGGTCGCCCTGTGGGTGGGGCACCGACACCGAGTTACAGGGGGGGACTTTTCACCCTCGAAAGAATGGAACGAGCATCCGCAAGCGGCGGCGTATCGGGAGGGGTTGGCGGAAGCGGGTTTGATATATGACCCTTCCTTGTTGATCGACAGCCGCTTTCTCCCGGCTTTTCAAAAAGGGGTGGTGCGCCCGACATTCTGGGAGCAAGGGTACCAGATGGCACTGCATGTGTTCGGACAGAAGACCGCACCACGGATCGACGGGATCGTGTCGCTGAGCGAGTTGTTCACGCAGGGAGTATTGATCGGCATGGAGCGGCGCGGAGTAGCCATCGGCGAAACGTCGGGCGCAGTACAGGTCGCCGCACACAACAACCGGGGAGTACCGCTCCTCGCGCCCTGGGCGGACCGCATTACTTGCTTCGACGTGGTACCGGCGGACATGGCGGAAACGATGGCACGAACACTCGACGCCGTTTTAGCGGGCGCAAGCCCGCCCGAATCGCCCCTCTGGCACCGGCCGATCCTGCGAACCGTGCCTGAAGCGACGCTGGAGAGAGAACCGAGCCTGTCGCCATGATATTCGGCGGGCGTTGCCTCGCCGCTGGCCGCACGCGGGATTATCCGCGAGCAACCGCCCTGGTCTGATATGTCGGGGCGCAATTGACCACGCCGCGTTGCACGCGGCACCGACCGAGCAGATCGCTGACAAATGGAAGGAATAACTCCAATGCCGCATAGGAATCTACCCCGAACACGCCGCCCCGGCGCGTTCACGCTGATCGAACTATTAGTAGTAATTGCCATAATCGCAATTCTTGCCGCGATACTTTTTCCAGTATTCGCACAAGCGCGTGAGAAAGCGAGACAAACGTCGTGCCTTTCCAATATCAAACAGGTCACGCTCGGACACATCATGTATCAGCAAGATTTCGACGAAACCGTGCCATTCAATCGCGAGTGTAACAATCCTACTGTCGGTAGCCCTCCGGCTTGTATCGACGGGCGGGCGATGCGCGGGTGGACGGACCTCGTCAGCCCCTATGTCAAAGGCTACGGCGTTTTCAAATGTCCCAGCGACCCGTCCGAACCGGTACCTCTCAAACCCGGCACCCTCAATCAGCAGGGACAACCCGCGACCGAGGGGTATGTGTATCGCATCCCAACCGACTCTGCCGACCCGGAGCAGTTCAAGGAGGGCGGCGAATGGCGTTGTTCCTACGGGCGCAATAACAACTTCGCCAACAACGGCACGAACACCGTTGCTCTCGCACAGGTCGAGTATCCGGCGACTACGATCCTGATTTTCGAGTTTGCCCCGAACACGGGGGGCGGCGGACAAAGAGGCGAGCGCGGTTACAGTTCCGCCTTCACCATAGTCCGCGCGGCGTCTGGCACCGCCGCGACTCCGGCAGCGGTTCCCTGCGCCCTATATGACAAAAACAATACCACAAACAACCAGACGAATTTTTATTATCTTCTGAACAATATCCACCCTGCCCAGGCGCAGTACGAACGGGAAAAACTGTCGAGCACCCGTCACAGTGGCGGCGCGAACTATGCCTTCGTGGACGGGCACGCCAAGTGGTTCAAGCCGGAGAAGATACGCGGACAATGCGGCTTCAACGGAGCGGCGGGAGCCGACTACGGTAATGACGGAACCACCCCCGACTTCCGGTTATGACGGGCGCGGCGCGGTGTCGGCGGCAACGCCCGCCGCCGCGCCCGCTGTCAAAGGAGAGGGATATGGTCTTGTACCACGGGAAGTACCGCGTCGCTCTGCGCCCGCTGACGGTAGCGATAGCGGGGGCAGGAATCGGCATATTCGTATTTGCGGCGGTCAATCTCACCGTCAGCATGACACGGGCGGTGAACGCCGCCGATGTCGCCCTGACACATCCCCTGCGAAACGCCGGTTTCGAGGAGCCGTTCGTCGCGGTAACCTCCCTCACCCCCGCCGCAGTGCCCGGACAACGGGCGACGGTGGGCGGCACAATCAGCCGCCACTGGCGTGACCGCTCGACGTGGGCAGACGCGAGCGTGGTTTACGACCGCGAGACTTCCACGCCACGCTTCGGCGATGCCTGCCAGAAAATCGAAATTAAAAGCGTATCCGGGCGCGGTGGTGTCGGAGGGATAGCGGGGCAGACGCACGTCCGGTTCCTTCAATCAGTGATCACGGAACCAGGAAGCGCGTACCGGGCATCGGTCTGGCTACGTGCCTCCCGCCCCGTGCGCCTTCGGTTCGGTCTGCGTCGCGTCGGGCCACCGTATGTTTTTTATGCTTCCCGGCAGGTGTCGGTGGGCACGGAGTGGCGTTGCGCCGAGGTGTCGGGGGCTGTCGCGGCAGAGAACGCCTATTTCGTGCTGGAAGTTGCGGAACCCGCGACGCTTTATATCGACGGCGCGGAGATGACGCGCCGATGATTAAGCAGCCGGGAGCGGCGGGGAACACCGTCTGCTCCACAAGCGCGGTCGTGTTCGCGCGGGTCCACCGTCGCCGCGACGGCGTAGGGGAGCCGGTTCTGGAGCGGTACGACCCGGAAACCGGGGTCCGGGAAAAGCCGGTGCCGCTTCGGCTCAGTGCCGACGCGGAAAAAGTCTCGTTCGCGGTGATTCGGGTGACGGCGAATCGAATCCTGAAGCGAGTTTTAATGTCGGGGCATGTTGCTGCCGGGAGCAATCTGGGATGTCTCGCCGACACCGTTTCGCGGTTGCTACGGCAAGAAATCGTTCGGAGATCAGCCAGCGCACCGCCGCCAGTCGGCTGGACACGAAAAAATATCGGGGGGTAATTCAGTGAATACAATCGAAAAAGAGTACGGCGCACAGACGCCTCAGACCGAAATACCGGTCGTATCGCGGCGGGGATTCATCGGACGCGGGGTCCTCCTCGCGGCGACCGGACTGACGGCGGGGCAGGGTGCCGCCGCGCCGCCCGCAGCCCGTGAACCCGTCGCCAGTCGCGCGGGAGCGGACAGTTTCTCGTTCGTACACATTACGGACACGCACATCCAACCGGAAAAAGGCGCGGTGGCGGGGGTAAAAAAAGCGTTCGCTGCCATAGCCGCCCTTTCGCCGAAACCGGACTTCGCCCTGATCGGCGGCGACATCGTCCATGCGGCTTCCAACGCGAACCGGGACCGCGCCACGCTGTTGTATGAACTGTGGCGAGAGGCGGTGGCGGGCTTAGAAATACCGGTCCACTACAGCGTCGGCAACGGCGATGTTTTTTCCACCATCGGGGCGGAGCATCTCGCGCCGATGCACCCGGATTACGGAAAGAGCGGTTGGATGCGGCGGTTGGGACTCGGGCAACGCTTCCATCATTTCGACCACGGCGGGTGGCGGTTCGTGGTTCTGGACTCGGTTCGGATCGACCCGTCCGCCGAAACCGGATACGTCGGCGAGATCGACCCCGAGCAGATGAAGTGGTTGGACGGTATCATGCGCGGTACGGAGAAGGCTCAGCCGGTCGTGATTCTCACGCACATCCCGTTGATGACGCTATTCGGTCTGTACACGGGAGGGACGACGACGGCACTACCACCGAACCTGATCGTCCAGAACGGCAGGGAGGTGGTGGAGATGTTTCGCGGCAGAAACGTCCGCGCCGTATTTCAAGGACACACGCACGTCGTTGAGAACTGCGAGTATCTCGGGACACGTTACATTACGGGCGGTGCTGTATGCGGCGGCTGGTGGCAGGGACCGCGCTTCGGCACCCACCCGGAAGGATTCGGCGTAGTGCATGTGACGGGCGGGCAGATGAACTATCGCTACGTTCCATATGGCTGGACGCCACGCCCGTAGTGATACAGGGGGTTCGCATCCGACCGTCATTGCCTTTGACAAAGGTAAGGCTTGCGGCTATGATATACGCGGCGCGACGCCGCGCAAGCCGGGAGTACGACGAGGAACGATGCTTTGAAAACGGACGGGTTTCGTAAATGGTTGGTTTACGGGCTGGGAATACCGCTTCTCGCGCTCAACGCGTGGTTCGGCACCTACGCCTTCGTCGTCGTTCAAGCATTGCTCTGGACACAAACGTCCTTGCAACGCGGTCCCGTCGCGCTGTTGATGTTGCTCGTTCTTCTGAACGCCCCGCTCCTGCGCCTGATCCCGCGCCTCGCAATCACGCAACGCGAAATGATGCTCCTGTATGGCATGCTCTGTATGGGCACCTGCGCGGCGGGCTGGGGGTTCGTGCAGATCCTGGTCAACCAGATGGCGTCCCCGTTCTACTATGCGCGGAACGGGAACTCGTCTTTGCTACGGCTCCTCCCGGATATTCCCTCGTGGCTCGCCCCGAGCGACCCGGCAGTCATCGACGGATTTTTCCGCGGGAACACCTCGCTCTATGACCCGGTGATCCTGCGCGGCTGGGCGATCCCGGTGTTGTCGTGGAGCGTTTTC
>JACMMA010000742.1 GCA_014379275.1 Armatimonadota bacterium
ACCGCGCGGCATTATTACGGCGATTCGGCGATCTTTATCCGCCGCACGGCTTGGGACTCGCTCGGGGGGTTCCGCGAAGGGATGCTGATGGAGGACTGGGAGTTCGTTTGTCGGCTGGAAAACCACGCGAAGCAAACCGGTCACCGGACGGTGCTTCTCCCGGAAACCGTTACCACTTCGGCGCGGCGCTTCGCCGGGAAACGACGCTTGCGATATATCCTGCTATGGAGCTACTTGCACCTTCTTCATGCGAGAGGTATCTCCGGCGACGAACTCGCACGGATGTATCCCGACGTACGCTGAAACCCTACCCGCTTTCCGGTTCGCCGGACGGAACTGCCGGAGGTGAGAACGAAAGATTTCGATAGATTCGGGAAACGGGAACGGTGGCGGAAGTCTCGCCGAATGTCAGCGTCAACGAATCGGAGAGGTCGCGGTAATCGCCGAGGATCGCCCAGATGCCCCCGGCAATCTTCTCGTAATGCGTCACGGCGACGCGGTTCTGGTCAATCAGAACATAATGCCGGAGCGACGAAATCGACTGATATTCCCGAAATTTGTCGGTGCGGTCGTTGGTCTCCGTGGAAGGGCTAAGCACTTCGATCAACGCCGCCGGATTCCGAATCGCATCACGAGTGTCTACCTGCATTTCGCCGCAAACAACGACAAGGTCTGGAAAGTAATACAGATTCTCGCGAACGTACACGCGTTGATCGCTCCCCAGTATCTCGCAATCACTGTCGGTCTCCTCCAATGCGTTCCCGATGATGCGCCCTGTGTTCATCGCAATCAGGTTGTGTTCCGGGCTTGCTCCCGCCATTTGTACGACTTCTCCGTAAACATAATCGTATTTGTGTTTCGAGGTTGTGAGGAAGACGTCCCATTCGTCCACGGTCATCGTGCCGACGATACGCCACGGTTCGAAGCGTTGGTAAGCGGGGCGGGTCCGCTTCTGGACTGCGTTCGACGCATCCGGCGGGGCGGCAGGGGCGGATGCCGTAGGTGTTGTCGCGACAAGCATATTCGTTTTCCCCTCTCATTATAAGGGCAAGACGCTACCGCATCAACCCGTAATCGCCGCCGCCAACGCGTTCAGGAAGCGGCGGCGCAAGGCAAGCCAGCCGGGTTTGCCGACGCCATTCTCAGTCGGGTAGACGCTATTGGTCAATACCGAAACCACCAGGTCGTTCGCGGGGTCGATGGTAAGGATCGTGCCGGTGTAGCCGGAATGCCCCACGGTGCGGGGAGAAAGCAGGTCGCCCGACGGATTATAGCCGTTGCCGTCGGTGTAGAACAGGAGTGATTGACCGCCGACGCCGGGGATCTGGTTCTCCCAGATACGGGCGAGCGTCGGGTCCCCGAAGAGCCGTACTTCGCCGGGGTGGAGCAACGCGTTTCCGAATCGCGCGATGTCTCGCGCCGTACCGAACAAACCCGCATTGCCCGACACGCCGCCGATCCCTCGGGCGTTGCCATCATGTACCGATCCGCAGAGTGTCACGGGCGTGGTGTCCTCCGGTCCCTCCTCGGACTGTGTCGGTGCGGTGCGCTTTTGTGTGAGTGCGTCGGGCTGAAACATAGTGTCGATCATGCCCAGCGGCGCGAAAATATTCTCGCGGGCGAACGCGGACAGGGATTTACCGGAAACACTTTCCACGATCCGTCCGAGCAGAATGTAGTTCAGACACGAGTATTCGTAGTTCCCGCCAGGTTTCGGTCGGTCGTCCGCGTGCGTTGCCAGGATCGTTCTCACCGCGCTTTCCAAACCCAAACCCGACTTGTATAATGGCAGCCAGGCGGGGAGCCCGGATATGTGTGTCACGAGTTGCTTGACGGTGACGGCTTTCCAACCGCCCGCGTTTTCCTCGCCGAACAACAAACCGAGGGTGTCCGTGTAGGAGAGTTTACCGCGCTCGACCAGCGTCAGAACGCTGGACGCGGTCGCCACCGGTTTCGTCAGCGAGGCGAGATCGTAAAGCGATTCGAGCCGCGCCGGGGAACTCCCGCCGTGGGTGCCGAAGGCGAGGTCTAGAAAGCACTTATTTCTGCGAAACGCGCACAGCGTGGCACCGGGGAACGCCGTCCCGACTCCGGAACGCAGTACGTCTATCGCCTGATGGAGCCTGTCCCGATGAACGCCGACCGCTTCCGGCGCCACGGGGACAATCTCACGGCTGAACATCGTTACTCACTCCCTCGGGTTTTGGGATCGCAACCGGCTTGCCACGTCGCCAGTTCCGCGGGGCGGATCGAGAACCGAACAGCCCGCGCCCGACGGAGTTCAGGTACTTCTCCGACCGACCGTTTCGCGTCATTCCGTCGTACGAAAAGAAATTGATTCCCGCCGCACCGACATGGCGGTACGCCTTGCCCTTAGCCACAGCGGACGCGGAAGGCACTTGCCATGCCCCCACACCGGCGATGATCGGCTTTCCGGGACAGGACCGCACGGCATCGCGTATCTGGCTCGCCGCGACCTGTGTGGACTGGTTGTAACTCATCGGGCAGGCGGCATCGATCAGGTCATTATTCAGCCACTCGCGCCACGCCTGCCCCTTATCACCGTGAGCGACGCGGTAGTTCGGAAACACCGCCGCGGAGACGATGGCGTCCGGCTTGGTCGCATGCACCGCCGCGGAGATTTCACGTACCGCCGCCGTGACATTATCCCTCCGCCATTCCGCCCATTCCTTGGGATGCAGGTAGTGCCACGCCAACCGACTGCCGCGGGCGACCTTTGCATCCGCATAGGCGATTTCGTCGGTGGTCAGACGGGGCGCAAGCCAATCGCGGAAAAGGCGCATGTCTGCCTCTCCGAACGAGAACCGGTTCGCGGGCATCCGCACGTAGTCCATGTGAACGCCGTCCACCGCATAGTTCGTCGCGACGTCGTTGAACACGTCCCGTAAGTAGTCCCGTACGGCGGGAATCGCCGGGTTCAAAAACGCCCCCTCGCAGTCCTTGCTATCGGTGCGCTGGACGCGATTGTCTTTGGTGCGGACAAGCCACTCGGGGTGTGCATTGACGACATGGCGCGACGACCACGGGGCGCGGGATCTACCCCAGACGAAAAAGGTGTTCAGCCAGGCATGGACTTCCAGCCCGGCTTTATGCCCCTCCTCGACCGCCACGGCAAGCGGGTCGAAGTCGGCGGGCACCCCGCTCAATTCCTCGGATCGCGGCTCAAACCGGGAGTTGTAGAAAGCGTCGCCCCGCCCGCGCACCTGCACGAAAAGTGTGTTGAATCCGTTCTTTTTCGCCATATTCACGGTGTTTCGGATCTTCGCCCGCGAGTGCATGGAGTCGCGCACCACCCACATGGCGCGGATCTCGCCGTCCGACGTAAACGCTGTCGGCGGGACAGAGGGCGTTACCTCCTCCGGCGAAACCAGCTGGGGATTCAGGGCAACCGCTTCGGCGTTGTATATCTCTTGTTCGCTTTTTGTAGGCGGAGTGTCGGGGACCTGCGCAAACACCGGGGACGTAAGTAATATGGCGGCGACAGCGGCGGAGCAAAACACAGATGAGCGAATCAAGGGCATGGGGAGCCTTTCCTTCGTAACGGACAAACCTGGTGATGCTACGGATTGTAACCGCGAACGGGCTTGCCGTCAAGCAACAAACCGTTGCGGAATGGGTATAAGCGAGTATGCAACAACAACGGACCGAGGAAGAAACGGAAGAGGTTTACAAGCCGTTTGCTCGTGAAACGGACACGGAAAACCATCCGCAGACAGAGCATACGGGGTCACACTCCCTAGGCGATCTCGCCACAAAGATGAATTCGGTACCAGTAGGATATCGGATCGGGGAGGCATTATCTGTCACGATCGGTCTTGCTGTCGTGACGACGATTTCTCGCCTTGCATTCAGCGTTCTGATCGGTACCTTTGCCACCAATTTCTTGACATCCCCTGAGAACCTGCCGCAGTTCATCGGAGTTGTATCCTTTGTTACAACGGCAGTTGCTAGCATTGCCATCGGCGTCCTTGTCGGGTTTATGGCAAACCGCCGAACCATGGTTGGTAGTCTGACAGTGGCAAACGTCATTACCGCCATCGGGTGGCAAATATTCATGACGATCACCTATCCCCAGTTTTTCGACCCGAGCGTACAGTTAATGCCTCAGATGTTACTGTCGTCCCTGTTCGGTCTGCTAACAATCACTCTGACGGACATCGCCGTCGCGCTTTACGTTGCCCGTAAACTCCGCAAGAAAGCATAAGCGAGTTCCAGGGCCCCGCTTCGGGCATCCTAATGTGGGGTTTCTTTCACGGCGTTGCGGTTCCAGTTAGGGATTTCTACCACGACCGGTTTTGTGCCGTTCGGGACACACTGGCAACCTAGGCGCGACTTGACAGTGATTCCCGGGGCTTCCTCCAACTGGTCTAACTCTTCGTCGTTTGCTTCGTTGCAGGTTTCCAGACCCTCGCGCACAATGACGTGGCAGGTCGAACAAGCGAGAACGCCGCCGCAGGTGTGTTCGAGGGGGATGTCATGCCCCTCACATATATCGAGGATCGAACCGATCAATCCGGAACGCTCATAGGGTAAATCTTTGGGGTCGACGGTGAATATGTGGGGTTCGCCTTCGTGAATGATGGTAATCTGATACGGGAGTTTGGGTTTCTCGTACTCTTGCGCGGTAATATAAGGGTTTGTGCCTGCCATAATGGTTTACTGTACCCGCCGGACCGACCTCGGCGCAACCGTTGCGACCGGCGAAAGCGCGTGGTATAGTGACCCGGACATTTTGAGGAGTTTTGACTGATTTATGAAACGTACTTGGCAACCTAAAAACCGACGCCGCCTGCGCGTCCATGGCTTCCGACAGCGGATGCAAACCCTGGACGGGCAAAACGTCCTACGCCGCCGCCGCAACCGCGGTCGGCACATCCTGACCGTCGTCGCTTACAAGCACTAGTTGAGGAACGAGGCGCTGGACGTCGGGTCTCGGGTGTCATAAAACCGCGCTCACCCGCGAGTAACATGATACCCGCACCCGGCATTCAGCTCCTGTACACCCGGTGTTACCTAAACCGAATCGTCTCGCCCGCCGACGTGACTTCGCCGCCGTTTATGGACGCAAAAAGTCGTGGGCGAATCCGCTCCTTGTACTCCATGTGCGATGGTACGCAAAAGAAAGCGCGGATGCGGAAACGCGGCGGTTCGGTTTTTCCGTATCAAAAAAAGTAGGCAAGGCGCATGACCGTAACGGTGTCAAGCGGCGGCTACGCGAACTCTGTAGGCTTGTGGGGAACCCGAGTGACACAGAAGCGTGGCGGCAGGGCTTTGACGCCGTTTTCGTTGCACGGAGCGAATCCGTACGCTCTACCTACGCGGAACTCGAGAACGCGGCGCGGGAACTCGGACGTCGCGCGGGAGTGCTACGTGCAACCGACACGGCAAGCGGTGTGTCAGACAAGAGCGGGAAGGAAACGGAAACCGGATCGTGAACCGAATCGGAGAATGGACCGGACGTTTTTTGGTGGGCTGTATACGCGTCTATCAGAAAACCGCCCCGTTTCGCCCCCCGGCTTGCCGGTTCACGCCGACCTGCTCGGAGTACACGGCACAGGCCGTTCTGCGCCACGGAGCAATGCGCGGGCTATGGCTCGGTATCTGTCGCGTGGGGCGGTGTCATCCGTTCCACCCCGGTGGTTTCGACCCTGTCCCGGAACCGCCACCACCTGCTACAATGGAAAGTTCGTCTGGAGATGCTTTTGAATCGTCAAACCACGTTGCACACTGACAAGACCACGCCGCGATTTACCACCGCCCGCCTTGTTGCGCTTCTTTTGCTGTTCGTCGTCGCTCTGAGCGGGGTCGTCGGGTGCGCCCCGGGGACGCCTTTGGGCGCCCAAATACCGGTCAGCGCGAATCCGGAGCAAGCTTTGAAGGACGGGGCGGC
This sequence comes from Armatimonadota bacterium, assembly GCA_014379275.1. GTDB lineage: Bacteria > Armatimonadota > Armatimonadia > Armatimonadales > Armatimonadaceae > JACMIU01. The sequence continues at coordinate 5,912 of JACMMA010000742.1, forward strand.
GAAGGTGAAAGTCGCCGACGAAGCTGCCAAAGTCGGAAGCAAAGAGGAAGCGAAAAAAATCTACACGGACGCGGTGACCTACTTTACCGTCGCGGCGAACAAGTACAAAAACACCGCCACCGGGCTCACGGCGACGATGGAAGCGGCGCGGATCGCCTCCGAAAAACTCGACCAGAAGCAACAAGCGTACACGACTCTCAAAGCGGGCCTCAAGACCTACCCGGTGGGTAGCCTCGGCACCTCGACGCTCCCGCAGGACGCGGTCGCGCTTTACGAGAAGATCACCCTCGAACTCGACACGCAGAACAGCAAGACCTATTACTACATGGTGATGGACGCCCTGATGAAAATCGCGGGCAACAACGCCGTGCTGGCTCTCTTCATGGTCGCGCTCGCCGTAACCCTTCTGACGTGGCCGCTACGCAAAATGGTACTCGTGCAATCGAACGAGATGAAGCGTTTCATGCCGGAGATGAAGAAGATCCAGGAGAAGTACAAAGACGACATGATGCTCTCCAACGAGAAAATCCAGGAGTTCAACAAAAAGCACGGCATCAATCCGCTCGCTGGTTGTCTCCCGGCTCTCGCGCAGTGGCCCATCACGTTGCTCATGTATCAGGTCATCGCGCATTATCAGTTCCATTTCACTGGCCATCACTTCCTGTGGATAAGCGAAAAACTGGGGATGGCGTCGCAGAAGTGGCCTTCGCCGATAACCGGGGCGGTCGCGCCGAACCTCGCCGAGTCGGACCTGATTCTGATGCTCGCCTACGTCGCGTCGATGTACTTCCAGATGCGATTCACCCCGCAGTCGTCGCCCGACCCGCAGGCCATCGAGACACAGAAGCAGATGGCGATCACCATGCCGCTGATGTTCTTCTTCGTGATGTGGAACGGACAGTGGGCGTCTGCGTTCGTGCTGTACTGGTTCATGTCGAACATTCTGACGCTCGGTCAGCAGTGGATCATCAACAAAAAATTGCCGAAATTGGAGCCGCTGGTTCTGGACGAAGGCGGCAACGCCGTCAACTCGGCCACAGCACCGGTGACCGCGACGGGGCCGCTCACGCCGAACCCGCGCTTGATCTCGCCGAAGAACCGGAAGAAGTAAGTACCGGGC
>JACMMA010000118.1 GCA_014379275.1 Armatimonadota bacterium
CCGGTGATTTCGTGTATCCGCTTTTCGTCCGGCATGGCACCGGCATCAAATCGCCTATCGCGTCGCTTATCGGACAGTTTCACTTATCCCCCGACGAACTGCTCAAAGAGTGCGAGGCAGCGATGGCGGAAGGTGTGTGCGCTGTTCTGCTTTTCGGGATCCCCGAAACGAAAGATGCCGAGGGTTCGGAAGGATGGAGCAAAAGCGGCGCGGTGCAAACGGCGGTGCGGCTCCTCAAGCGCGAGCTGCCCGAACTGCTTGTACTCACCGACGTCTGCCTATGCGAGTACACCGACCACGGGCACTGCGGGGTGATTCACGACGAGCGGGTTCTGAACGACCCGACGTTGCCGCTTCTTGCCCGCGTCGCCGTTAGCCACGCCGAAGCGGGAGCCGATGTCGTCGCCCCCTCCGACATGATGGACGGGCGGGTGCGGGCGATCCGTGGCGCACTCGACGGCGCGGGGTTCGCGGACACCCCGATCCTATCCTACGCCGCCAAATACGCGTCCGCGTTTTACGGACCGTTCCGCGACGCCGCGGGCAGTGCTCCCGCGTTCGGCGACCGCAAGTCCTACCAGATGGACGGTGCGAACCGCCGCGAGGCGATCCGCGAGGTGCTCTTAGACATCGCAGAAGGCGCAGACATGGTGATGGTAAAACCCGCTCTCGCGTATCTGGATATTATTCGCGAAGTGCGCGACGCCGTCCACGTGCCGGTCGCGGCGTACAACGTGTCGGGCGAATACGCGATGATCAAAGTGGCCGCCGAGCGTGGCCTTCTGGACGAGAAGCGCACGGTGCTGGAAACGCTGACCAGTATCAAACGTGCCGGGGCGGATATTATCCTGACGTACCATGCACGAGACGCGGCGCGATGGTTGCGGGAGGATGCAGGCTAGGGGCAAAAGGTCATTGTTTAGCGACGGTAGAACCGATGCGTTTTACCCATGGAGACCGCTCTCATGCGGTACAATTCGTTCGTCTGCCCGCTCGTGTTTCGAGTAGGACTAAGGAGAACCGCTGTGAATCGAACCGCTTCCGTGATGGCTTGCATATCTCTGTTAGGCGCCGCCCCTTCCGCCACGCTCGCACAGGCGGACACAACGGTGCCCGCCGCCTCCACGCCGGTCCCGACCGTTGACCCGGCGGCGATGGCGATCCTGCAAAAATCGCAGGACAAGATGTTCAGCTTGAAGACGTTGCGCGCCGAATGCTGGGAAACGACGACGTTCCCCACCAACACGAAGGGCAAAACCCGTCCGAGGAGCCGCGCAATGGCAGTTTTAACAGCGGCGAAACCCAACCTGATGCGCTACGACAAGTGGGAAATGACCGCGCCCGACGGCGCGAATGCCTACACCGCGTGGAAGCGCAACAAAACCGTGCCGACGTATACCTTTGTTAACAACGGCAAAAACGTCTGGATGCAGTTCGGCAGTTCATATCGCAAGAATACGAACACAGGACCGGATTACATGCACACCATTCTCGAACCGTGGGACGGGTTTTACACGACAAACAGTTCGCCGTTCTCCCGCCTAGAGTACAACCAGAAACAGGGCGATCTACTCAACCTGCGTTTGGAAGGGGCGGAAACCGTGGACGGGATCGTGTGCGATGTCATCCACTACCAGAGCAAAGCGGAATATGGAGGCGAGACACAGGAACATGACTCGCGCCTGTTTGTCGGGCGCGATGGGATCGTCCGCCGCAAAACCGATACCATACGGTTTGGCGGAAAACCGGGCTACTCCCGTGATGCCGTAATCCGTAATATTGTCACGAACGCGCCGATCAAAACCCCCAAGACGACGTTCGCTTACACGCCGCCGAAGGGCGTAAAAATGGAAACACCGGCCCCGGCGTCACAAGCGGCGGCGGAACCGGCACTCCTCGCTAGCGGCACGCCCGCCCCCGACTTTTCCGCCACCGACGCGGGCGGGACCGCCGTGAAACTCTCGGACCTGCGCGGCAAGGTGGTCGTGGTGGATTTCTGGGCGAGCTGGTGCCCGCCGTGCGTCGCCTCCATGCCGCACAACCAGAAGGTGATCAAGAAACTACAGGACGAAGGGTTGCCGGTGGTGCTACTCGCGGTGGATAACGCCGAGGAACAGGGGGCGTTCGCCGGTTGGGTGAAGAAACACCCGGAGTTCGACGCCCTGCGATTCGTTTACGCCGACCGGAAGACGTCCGATATTTCGAACAAATTGTACCGGGTGTCGGGGATCCCGACCCAGTACATCGTGGACGCGAGCGGGGTGATCCGGTCATCGTCGGTGGGCTTCGGCGGCGAGACGGATGACATGGAGAAGGCGATTCGCGCGGCACTCGCCGCGAAAACCGAGTAGGATCATTGGTATCTTCCGTCGTAAGAACATCTGGCCTTCGCTTCAGCATGAAGCGATGGCCTAGGAACGGTGTCCAACAGGTACGAACCCCGCTATGCGCCTATCCGACCGCTATATTTTAAGCGAACTCCTGCTCCCCTTCTTTATCAGTACGTTTGCCGTGCTGATGATGCTCGTCGGCAGCATTCTGTACGACAGACTCGACCGGATGCTACAGGAAAAGTGGCCCGTCGAAACCGTGGTACGCATGTTGATCCTCGGCATACCGAAGGTGTTGACCATGGCACTCCCGGTCGCCGTCGCGCTTTCCACGTCGCTCGCCGTGAACCGCATGGCACGCGACGGCGAGATGACCACACTCCGTGCCGCCGGACAGCCGCTCTGGCGTACGTTCATGCCGGTGCTTCTTTTCGGTGCCGTGGTTTCCGCCGGGAGCCTTTACCTGAGCGAAAAAGTTGTGCCCTGGTCGTTCAAGGAGCAACGTAATGTCGACGCGATCTTGAGAAACCTGCCCAAAGATCCGGTGAAAACGGGACGTTCCCTAACGGTCGACGATTATTTTATTTCCTTCAACACGGCGCAACAGGTCATACAGGGCAAACGGTTCCGCTTCAACAAGGTCGTCATCTTCTACAACCCGAACCGGTTCGAGGGTCAGAACGATGGCGAGTTTGCAACGTTGCAACTCGCCGATTCCGCCGAGTATGAAAACGGCATCTGGTACCTTTCTAACTCCCGCACCTACCGATTCAACGCCGATAGCTCCTTGTACGGGATCGCGAAGGGTGAGGCAAAGGTGAGCCTTCCCATCGATTTTTCCAGCGTGTATAACGCGCCAGACGACTGGGCGATGGACCAACAAACCTTCGCGGACCTGACCCGGATGCAGAAAGAGGCGCTTCGCCAGAGGCGGTTCGTTGACGCTCGCAAACTAGAGATCAATAGCTACTTCAAATTTACGCTCCCGCTGATGTGCTTCGTCTTCGCACTTTGTTCGCCGCCGCTCTCACTCCGCTTCGCGCGCACCGGCGCATTCACCGGCGTCCTGCTGAGTATCATCGTGGTTTTCGTGAGTTGGAACACGCTTCTTTTAATGAAAGGTGTCGGACTCGGGGGGTACGTCTCCCCGCTCTTCGCCGCGCTTTCAACGCCGATTCTGTTCACGTGTTTGGGAGCGTGGTTACTCAAGGTGCAGGAATAGGAATGCCGGTTTTGCCAGCGGTGGTGTCTGCGTTTCCGCTAAAAGCCCCCCAACCCCCAATACCAGGGAAGTCCGAAGTGAGGAAATCCGCACCTTTACAGGACACGGTTCCCACGCCACCGACTGCCCCCACCCCACCGTCTCCTTCCCAGACTCCGGCTCCCCCAGGATTGGGGGCGGGGGGGGCGTCGGACGAACCGACGACCGACGGCTCCCCGACCACACCGGGCACTCTGCTGGACGCGCCGCGCAACCCGCGGACCGGCGATGTCGTGGTCCTTCCACCGTCACAGGCGCTGGGTGCCCCGCCGAGCCTGTCGCGCCCCGAGTCACTGGCGGTAGACGACACGTTCGCGTTCCCCGAAGACGAGCGGGGCAAGGTGTACGTGGATGCCGTCAAGGGTTTACGGACCGAGCGCGGCAACCCCGACCTTTTTATCGCCGAGGGCGACGTTGTAATCCGTTATAACGGCTACC
>JACMMA010000743.1 GCA_014379275.1 Armatimonadota bacterium
AACGGAAGAAGCGGTCTCGCCGCCGGGTTGGGACGCCTTTGAAAGGACGGCTCGCGCGGTGGATAAAGTACGGGAACGGCTGCGCAAAGCGACCACTGTTCTGGACGAAGCGGGGCTACTCTATGCCGTCGCGGGTGGGAATGCTGTCGCGGCTTGGGTCGGGCAAGTCGATGAGGCGGTTGTTCGCAACACGCAAGATGTCGATGTGCTCCTTCGCCGCGCCGATCTGCCGCCAGCGATAACCGCCCTGGAGGCGGCAGGTTTCGTCTACCGGCATGTCGCCGGGATGGATATTTTCCTCGACACGCCGGGCGCGAAAGTGCAGGACGCTGTCCATGTTGTTTTCGCGGGCGAGAAAGTTCGCGAGCATGAAGTAATGTCCAACCCCGACGTTTCTGACTCGGAACGGGCCGAAGGTGGCTTCCGTGTTCTATCCTTGCAAGCATTGGTTCAGATCAAACTCACCGCATACCGACGCAAGGATCAGGTTCATTTACAGGACATGATCGGTGTCGGGCTGATCGATGAAACCTGGGTGTCGCGCTTCCCCACCGAACTGGGCGAGCGTTTGCAGGTCCTGCTCGACGACCCGGACGGATAACGAAGCTGTCCCCCTTTTCTTTCCTTCCCTCCTGACATACAGCATTAGTGTTGTACAACGAATTTATTGTGCAATGCTAATGCTGTATGTCAATCAGAGGTCGGTAGTACATTGTGGCAGGGTACGAACGCGGGTGGACAACTCGCTCCCTATGAAGTGGTCGGGCGCGACAAGATGGTTGCAAACCTCTGGAGAGTTCTTCGTTGTCATACGCCGGGGGAGCCTTCGTGCTCCAATGGCTCTGTACGCGGTTTGCGCCGTCGAACATATTCGCCTCGTTCCCCATGACGTTGTCGGTCCTCGCCGTGCGGTCGCCCATGGCGTTGAACGAGTAACTCTGGCTCTGCCTCCCTTCTGAAATTGCGGAGTCATTGGCACGCGTCGCCATAATTCGCCGCATTCAGCCGAGTCTGCCCGTCTTGCGGAAACAACTGCCGAGGGTGCTTGTCCACGCACAGGCGGCTGTCATTCGGAGTGTTTTCATCATCTAATCTTATGCTTTTCAAGCAAGAGCAGCAGAGCGGGGGCTGCCATGATGGCGGGGAAAACGCCTCCCGCCAAGAACGTGCTTTCAGAGTGCCGAATGATCAAAACGCAACATACCAACCCAATTACAAAGGCGCACTCAGTTGAGGCTAAAGTCGAAGCAAAGGCAGCCCCATAAATAACCGTTGCCATCATAGCCACACCAGGCAGACCGGCGGCGGCTCCTGTAGACAACTTTTCGCCCGCTACGACCGCGGCAATAGCCATCCCCAATCCACCCCCAGTTCCTGACGTAATCCATGTGAGTGTTTGAGTATCTTAGTCCGTGTCGGACCCAGCCCATGCCGCCGTGTAAAAGACAGCCAATGCTGTCAATGCCGAGGCTGACGCTATAGAGAGTGCATTAAACTGATGCGTGTTGTGTTACAATTAACGAGTGAATTTACTCCCATACCTAGACACGTCCTCTCAAAGTTTATCATACCTTCAGACATCACAACCTTGCGACTATCAAGATGTGTACAGTTGACCAGATCATTTCTACGATAAGAGAGCCAGTTCGGGCCATCTTTTGCTGGTAAGCATCTCGATACCGGAAATGGGCAATCAGCCTCTTCCGCTTCTCCTGGGGGAGGTTATCGGGTGCCGAGATCGGCGGGGATGTTTTCTCGCTCACGATACCGTCCGGATTAGCCGCGAACTGGGAGACACTGCTGGAAATTCTGCTTCATTCGGCGAACTGCCGCTGATGCTCTATGCCATCAAGCGGAACAAGACGGCTGGTGAGGAAAGACGTTTAGACGACTTTCGTAAGGGCGGCCCGCGCGATAGAAAATAAGGCTATTCAGTTATCCAGAAACTCGCTGGCAACACCCTCCCGTCCGTTGGAACTGTGGGCTAGCCCACAATTCCAACGGACGGGGCGAACAGGCGGATATTCGCTTGCGATAACTGAACAGCCCTGGGTCGATAAAGTACAGGGAGGAGTATTGCGCGCTGATGAGGAACATAAGCGACGTCTATCAATCCCCCTTCTGAAAGGTTGCCTAATGCAGCACAAACCGCCGATTCCCGTCCTCGCAACGATGCTTCCCCTTATTAACACGTTCCTTTTTGGTTCCGTCCTCGCAGCAATGCCCGCTGCCTATGCCCAGCAACCCACCCCGGTCGCGTCGCCGACACCCGCCCCGCTCTCGGCGCCCGCTACAGACGCCACCAGTGATCCGCTCGCCCGCATCCGCGACGAGGGCATCAACCGCTCGCAGGTCGTGCAGACGATCTCTTACCTGTCCGATGTGATCGGGCCGCGCCTGACCAATTCGCCGGGTATGAAGCGCGCCAATCTGTGGACGGCGAATAAGCTTTCCGAATGGGGACTCGCGAACGCCCACCAGGAGGCGTGGGGGCCGTTCGGGCGCGGCTGGTCCCTACAGAAGTTTTCCACGCAGATGGTGGGGAACATCGCTTTCCCGCTCATCGCCTATCCGAAGGCGTGGTCACCGGGCATCCGGGGCACTTTAACCGCGCCGGTCGTTTATTTCAATCCCGCCAAGGAATCGGATCTGGCAACCTACAAGGGGAAATTAAAGGGCGCCATCGTGCTGAACGGTGCCATGCGGGAGCTACCCGCCCACTTCGATCCGCAGGCAGTACGCTACTCGGACGAAGAGCTTTCGAAAATGGCGCAGGCGGCGAAATCAGAACCGGGAA
>JACMMA010000744.1 GCA_014379275.1 Armatimonadota bacterium
ACTGAAAAAGACACTATACTATTCGTATCCTCATGAACGGACACATTTGTAGAAATGTGAACTGCGAAGTCGAGAATCCTTGGACCGTTAAGTTCCGAGATCGTGTTCTGAAGCTCGCCCGTAATAGGTATCAAATCCAACCGTTGAGGAATCAGGTCGGCGCGTAATCTCTCACGGATAATTCGAAGGGTCTCACTTTCGACAGAGCTTATCCATTGATAGATTCGGTCATCCGCGCGATAGATATCAGCTTTGGGTTGCAGAAAAACCTCGTCCGGTTTATGGGGATCCTCGGGCGATATCTTACCACCTTTGTGGTACATGGAAGGACGAATGAAGACATACAAGTCGATGTATTTTTTGTTCCGCAACAGATTGACTGAGGTTGTCTTAGTGCTGTTACGGTTCCTGAGTGTTCCTGACCACCACAACCAAGCTAAACAAAAAAACGCTACAGCAACGAGTGGCACAGAGATCTTGCCTAACAATTCACTGCGTGATTTCGGAGAGAAGTGGCCTTGAGACATATTCCTCTCGGATGTAAGTCCTTAAGCCTTTCCTATTTACTACGTGCGCAGGGGGGCACGTTAGTACACGCTGTCGCAGGCTCGATGACTTTGCACCCCTCATCTATAGTCTGCACTCCCCAAAAGCCGGAACCCGGGCAAGGGGCGCAACACTCAGCCTTCAACGGGGTTTCGCCCGGTGATGGTGGAACAAAAGATTTCCCAACTATAGCATTAGCGGGTGTGTTGACACTGCGCAGTGCCATAATGGTAAACAGAGTAAGAATAATCACGAGTGGGAAAATATAATGCTTTATCGATATATGCATAGCCTGCACCTTACCTCTTGATCCAAAATTGACTTGACACAAAGAAGGGCATAAGTCGTCGAGGGGAGTTTCACTGGTTTGCGCCTATCGCCTCACACCAACCGGCGACTCTCTGAAAGCGCGTCAAACCGCTACTTGCCTCGTCAACGCATTACAAACTATTCGATTGCGACCATGCTACCACTCGTAAAATGGCTTGTCAACGGGGGAGACGAAAGAAATCGAGCCCGTTTAGTCCGGTACACCGAGGATGGAGGCGATGTGATTGGTCTGCCCTAGGTGGTACGAAAGATTCTAGCACGGCACGTCAGCGATTTCGGATAGCGACTGCTCGCCCATCGGTGCTTCCAGTGCGGTGGAAAGTTCGGCGTCAGGGGTTGTTTGAATGGCGCGGGCTACGGCGTCGGCGCTTTCGATCAAAAGCAGGTCTCGTTCCGCACCGCCGACCCTGGCGGCGTTCGCCTTGTCCGCTTCATAACTCTCGAAGGGAACCTCGGCGCAGGATTCGATAAGCCGCGCGACATAGTTATTCGTAGCGACACATTCGGCGAACTGATCGGTCGCAGTGCGCGCCGTGCTGCCGGGCGACCAGTCTCGCCTGTCCTCGGGAAGGCGAGCGAGGGCGGAGATGAGCTCGGTCACTGCTGTTTGCGTCGCCGGGCCGAGGAAGTTATGGAAGGAACTCATAAAGTACGGGCGCTTTCCGCGGGAGAGTCACGCTACGAACGTTTGCTGGTTGTATTATGCGCTGATTCCGTGTGCCCTATCAATAAATTGCCCGGTTTTTTCGCCAATCGCGCTTTGCTATAGTGCGGGGGGACCGGTACCATATCTCACGCTATGAAACGACGACACTTTCTCCAAGGGTGCGCGGGTGTTGCCCTTACCCCGCTCGCGACCGCCTATGCCCAGGCGCCGAACCCGGCGGACCCCCTCGCCGTGCCCCCCGGGTATATCGAAACGCACCGACTGCGGATCGTGAACCGGGTTAATGGTGCCATCTCGGTCTCCACGGACGGCGGGAAGAATTGGCAACTGATCGGTCGTGTCCTTGTCCCGGCGACGACGGTCGTGCAGGGCTACATCGCCGCCGAGTATGCGGATCCCGGCACGGTTGCCGCTATCGCGGTGCACGGGCACCGGATCCGGGTCAGCGCATCGGACGCTTCACTACACGCGCCGCTCATACTGTCGCTCGACCCCCGGGAATATGCGGGTAAGGCCCCCAACACCGGCTACGGCGGACACCGCCCCGGTTCGGCGGGCATCTTCACCAACATCGGCGCGGGAACGTCGCTCTTCCGGGAACTGGCTCCGCATGTCGGAAACCCGGTTTTACGCGAAGACTCCGGCACGGGCAAGGTGACGCCCCTTTCTAACCGCTTTTCACCGAACGGTGCCGGAGAGATTATTCTGATTCCGGTATGGGTACCTGCGGACGCACTGACACAGGTGGTGTTTCCGAACAAAAAGGGCGGGTTCGTGAAAGCAACTTTTGCCAGTGGCGCCACACGCGAACTGATGCAGGTGGTGAAAACCGTGCAGGGCGTCGGGCGATTTGACGGCACGGCGTACACCGGTGTCGGGCGACTGAACACCGCCCACACCGGGGTCATCACAGTTTGCACGGCTCCCGTAGACGGCGCGCTCCCCGAAGGGGAAGGCAAAGAGCGCCGGGGCGGGTTTCAAATATCGCCCGCTTGGCACAACGCCCGTTGCGAAGAGGCGGGAGCGCCGATGGTGATGACGGTCGGCGCATCGGCTGTGCCACGCCGCAAGGACTCGGAAGGGACGGCTCCGCTTTTCCGCGACGCCGTGAGTCTCGGCAACCAGACGACTGCCGAAGTATCTATCGTGGACGTCGCGATTGACGGCGGAAACTGGGAACCCATGCCGACGATTATCGGGTTGCGTCTCGACGCGTTCACCGGCCCCGGTTTGACAAAAGTATGGCGCGAACGTGGTAGTAAACGCACTGCCGAGCAGGGGGTCACCGCATTTCGTCTGCGCCTGGATACTCCCACGTCGGCACGATCCGAAGGGTCAACACGCAGTGCAGTCGTGTCGTACATCGCGGATCGCCGGAGGGCGGCTAAGCGCGGTGAACTTTCACTGGTTTCCGGCATCATCACCATTGAATCGAACGCCGCGAATAATCGCGCGGTGGCCTGGGCGCGGCTCATTGTCGAGGGAAATGCCAAGGGGTTCACGAACGCCGCGCCGTTTACCTTTTCCTGGGACACACGCACCGTTCCCGACGGCGAATATCTCGTCGAGACCGAAACACTCGATTCCGGCGGGGTTGTCGTTGCCACCGCGCAACGCCGCGTCTTTGTGGGCAATGATCGGACGTGATCGCAAAACATTTTCGCGAAAGCTGCAACGTATGCACTTGTTTCGACGTCTTTATTAGGAGAGTTCGTGCGTGAATAGGGTCTCGTCGCCTTTACATTGCTTTAATCATTCATTTTCATTCCTGTTTGTTCCTGGCGAGCCCAACAACTTCGATCACATTCAACAGCGACATTCCTATCGCTGGAAGATTTCGCTAACGACTCATAAGAATTATATAAGGAGAGGTAAACGTTCGTGGCAAAGTGGAACACAGATAGTATTGCAGGGGAGATTTTACACCGGTATCAGGCAAATCTGGATCTTTCATACTCGGGAATGACCAAAGAAGCACTCCCCCTTCTCCGTGCGGCAACGCGCTATTTCGGCTCCTGGCAAGCGGCGATCGAGTACGCCGGGTTGGATTACGACGCGATACGCAAATATCGCTCGTGGACCAAAGATCGCATCATCGAGCGGATCAGAGAACTACACGCACAAAATGCCGACCTTTCGTGGCGGCACATTTCGCTCACGCTGGACCCGAGTCTGGCCGCAGCGGCGACAAAGAAATCGCATTTCGGTTCCTGGCGGTCGGCACTCGATGCAGCGGGACTGGACTACGACGACATCCGGCGTTACCGCGATTGGAGCGAGGACGAGGTGATTCGGCGCATCCGCGATATGTACGCGCAGGGCGAACCGCTCAACGCGAAGTCCATGGAAAAGAAAGACATCACACTGATTACGGCGGCGCGGCGGCGCTTCCCTTCGTGGGACAAGACGTTGACGGCGGCAGGTCTTGATTACAAGGGGATCGTCGTTCGTGCTCCTTTCCGCCGCAAGCGCAAGACCGAATCCGTGCGCCCGACGTCCCCCGGGGGGAGTCAGGCAAGCAGCATGGCGGCGCGTTAATCCCGCTCCCGTAATAATCGCGACAAAACGACCTTCGGAGAATAATCCGAGGGTCGCTTTATTTTCGCGGAAACGGTGACAACTCTTTTTCCGTCTACTAAATGCCACTGATGAATAAACCACGTACCTATTGCGAAGCGATATGCCTTGTAGCGATACTTTCTGTGGCAGGTTGCGCACCGGAAGACAGCACACCGGTCGTTCTGATCGCTTCCCCGACCTCGACCCCCACGCCTCGCCTCGGTGCGGTGGCGCAAGGCTTGCGATTTACGTGGAGCGACAAGAACGGGCAACGCGTCGCGGATGTCGCGGCGGAATCGGGAGCCGGCACTATCGGCACTGCGGATGACGCGCTAGGTCAACTACGCGACGGGAAGGCTACTCTGTATCATAAGGGTAAGGCCGTTGCGACATTAACCGCCGACAAAGTCACCGGAGACAGGAAAACACACCGACTGACCGCCGTCGGCAATGCGAAAGTCCAGGTGCTCAACTCGTCGGACGGCATACCGAGCCATCTGAAAGCGAACGAAATCGTTTGGGATTACGACGCGGATCGCGTCACCGGGCGCGGCGATGTGGTTTACACGAAGGAGAACGTCATCAGCTTTCCGGCGACATATTTTACCGGAGACACGAGACTGGAACGATTCCAGTCACGTAACGACAGCAGTACCCCCATCAAGGGAACTTTTTAACTCATTATGAAACGCCCTGTATTCACTCTCATTGCCTGCCTCACGGGAATTATGTCGCTCGCCGTAGCCACTGCACAAACGAACCAGTCCCTGCAAATCGGTCAAGTAAAGATCTTCTACTATGACCTGGATGCGACCAGCAGTAACGGAAAATGGCAAGGGAAAATACAAGGGAAAGCCGGGAACCCGGTCAAAATTACTTCCAAGCCATATGACGTCTCGGGGCAGACGATTGACCTGACTCTTGCTGGCAAATCTTTGTCAGCAACCAGGATAGTGGCTACGGGGAAAGTGCGCCTCGTTTCCCGCAATGAAGTAACCGGGCAAAAGGTAATCGCTACCTGCGATAAATCCATCTACAGCACCACACCGGGTGCGACAGATCAGGGGACGATCGAACTACTCGGCAATTTTCGCGCCGAACAATACAGCGCGGGGACAGTGGGGCCGGTTGTGCTGACCGGGGACCGCGGAACCTTCCGCTTCTTGGCAAACGGCAATTTGTCATTCTCCAGCATTTCGGAGGATGGTTCCGGCACAATCACCGGTCAGCCGATTGAGCCGACTCCCAAACCGAAGATCAAGCAACCATGACGACAGTTCCGATCCCTCCCCTTCCCGATTCGGTAAAGCGTACGGTTGAAACGGAAAACCTCTTCAAGCGGTACCGAGGGCGCGCCGTGGTGGGAGGGGTGTCCATCAAGTTCACCCAGGGCGAGATCGTCGGGTTGTTGGGTCCGAACGGCGCGGGCAAAACCACGACTTTCTACATGACGGTGGGCATTACGCAACCCGACACGGGCAGGATTCTGCTGGATGGCAACGACATCACGCGGCTACCGATGTACATGCGGGCGCGGCGCGGGATCGGGTATCTGGCACAGGAGCCGAGTGTTTTTCGCAAACTGACCGCGGTGGAGAACATTTTGTTGGTGCTGGAACTGACCAATTACCCGGCGAATAAGCGGGTACACCGGGCGAACGAGTTGCTCGAAGAATTGGGCATCGCGCACGTCGCGCAAACCCGTGCGTATGCGGTGTCCGGCGGCGAACGGCGGCGGATCGAGATTGCCCGCGCGCTCGCGACGGACCCGGCGTTTATCCTGATGGATGAGCCCTTCGCCAATATCGACCCCAAGACCGTCGAGGACATTCAGGAGATTATTCGCGCCCTGACCCGCCGCAACATCGGCATTCTGATTACCGATCACAACGAGCGTGCGACGCTCGGAATCTGCGACCGGGTATATATTCTTACCGATGGCAAGGTAGTGACCAGCGGGACCGCGCAGGAAATTGCTCGCGATCCCATCGCCCGAAAGTTCTATCTGGGGGAAAATTTTTCACTGTGATGCGCCTGGATCGCCTAGTTTTATCCGAGATTGTCGGGCCTTTTCTGTTTAGCATCCTGCTATTCACCGGGCTTTTTATGAGCGCGGATAACCTGCTCAAGATCCTAGACTATGCTTCGAAAGGCGTTCCAGCGGGTGTCTTGCTCCAGTTCTTCCTGCTCGCACTGCCTCCGGTGCTCGCACTGGTGTCTCCCATAGCCATTCTTCTCGCGACATTGCTTGGATTCGGTCGCCTTTCCGGGGACTCGGAACTTACGGCGGTTTCTGCCGCCGGAGTGCCTTTTGAGCG
>JACMMA010000745.1 GCA_014379275.1 Armatimonadota bacterium
GCGACCTCGGCGGCATCTACACCTATGCCGCACAACCGAACACGCTGATCGATAACAATAGCGTTCACCATGTGAACGGCGATTACGACGCGTTCGGCGTGTACAACGACCAGGGGTCGCGCGACATCACGATCTCCAACAACGTCCTGTATCGCAACAAGAGTTCGAACTACTTCTCGTGGTTGATCGACTCCGGCTACACACTGACCCTGCGCAACAACATCCTTGCGAATAGCCCGGAATCACAGCTACGGGTCGGTTACTTCAACGGGAATGGCGTCGTTAACGTGAGTCGCAACCTCGTCTATTACGCCGGGGGGGGCGATCAGGAGGACCCGACTGCTTACGGCAACGCCTTCTGGTATGGCTTCAACGAAACCATGAACTCGAATAACAACCTGTTCTTCAGCACCACGGGGCGCGGGATCTGGGCGCGGAGCGCGAGCAGCGGCAGTTTCGACGTAGACGCCGGGGGCGGGCAGTGGTACGACTGGGGCTTCGACCGCAACTCGATTTTCGTCGACCCGCTCTTCGTCAACCCGGCGGCGGACGACTACCGGTTACAACCAAGCTCGCCCGGCGGGAACATCGGCTTCGACGCCGGGGCGATCAAGTACGACTTCGGCGCACGGTACTAACTAAGGCGTCGCCGGGGACGATACTATGTCCTCCCCGGTGACTACTCGACACAGATACGAAGGGAAAAATAAAAATAGGATGGCGATGGTAAATCAGCGAACGCTCGGACGGACGGGTCTTGCCGTATCGGAGGTCGGGCTTGGCGCACTCGAACTGGGGCGCAACTGGCGGTCGTGGGACAGCACCGGCGACCGATGGCGTCCTGACGAAGCCGGAGCCGCCGAACTCCTGCATACCGCGCTCGACAACGGGTGCAATTTCATCGACACCGCCGCCGCGTATCACCGCTCGGAGGAACGGATCGGGGCGGCACTCGAAACACGGCGCGATGAATACGTCCTCGCTACCAAGTTCGGCGAGTGGTGCTACGAGAAGGAAGACGGCTCGGACTGGTCGGAGTACGATTACTCGGCGGAAGCGGCACGAAAGTTCCTCGCCGAATCGCTCCGCAAGTTGCGCACCGATACTATCGACCTGTGGCAGATCCACTCGGGTTCGCCGGAACAGGTCGAGGACAAAGAGTTGCTCGGTGCTTTGCAGGAAGCGAAGGCGGCGGGAACGGTGCGCTACCTCGGACTGTCCTGCGGGGAAGACGGGGCGATTGCCGCTATCGAATCCGGGGTGTTCGACACGATCCAGATCTCGTACTCGCTTCTCGACCAGCACATGGAGAGCCGCGTTCTGCCACTAGCTCTGGCACACGGCGTCGGTGTAATCATCAAAGACCCGCTCGCGGGCGGCAGACTCGTCGCCGCGCCCGAATCATTCCCCGCCGAGCATCGCGAATGGCATGTCGGCATCCAGGATCGTCTTCGGGCGATCCTTCCCGACGGCATGACCCTCGCCGAACTCGCCCTCCGGTTCGTGCTGTCGCACCCCGCCGTGTCGACCGTGATCGCCGGAACACGGAAATCCGCGCATCTACTCGCCAACCTCCGCGCGGCGGACGGGCAAGGACTACCCGCCGATTTGCTGGAAAAAGCACGCGAGTCGGTCGCCGGATGACAGACATTTTGGAAGGGCGAATCAACACACCCTCCCCGACTATGAAAAAGGAAAACATGAGAAAATTACTTCCCTCCCTGAGAATCCAGAAAGCGAACACCTCCCGCTCGCGCTATCTCTCGTCTTTCGTGGCTGCCGGTGCCGCGCTGAGCCTGTGCATGGCGGCTATCTTCCCGGCGAGGTCGGCACTGATCGTGTATGACGGTTTCTCGTACCCGGAAGGTGAACTCGCGTCGAACAACGGCGGCACGGGATGGGGCGGGGCGTGGACCGGCGGCGGGACCGCGGTCCCGGCGGCACTGGACTACCCGAATTTGGCGTCCGAAGAGGGGTTTCTGCGTACCACCGGTCTGAACAACGGGGCGTTTCGCTCCCTGTCCACGCCCCTTTCCACGGGTGCCGGGGAGATATGGGGGAGTTACCTGTTCCAGGCGGAAGGCTCGCTCAACAACTATACCGGGTTCTCTCTATACAACGGCGATACCGAACTGCTTTTCATCGGGCAACGGTTCAGTCAGACCGATTTCGGGATCGAGGTGAGCGGCGGCGGAGACGGGGCGAACACGCCCTTCGCGGTCGATAACTCCGTTCATCTGCTCGTATTCTCGCTCACGCTGAGCGGCGGCGGCGGTTTCGATGCGAGTCTGTGGATCGATCCCGTCACCGGGATCGCCGCGCCGACAACGGGACCGGACGCGGCCGTGGCGGGGACCCAGAACTTCGACTTCGACACCATCCGTCTGCAAAGCGGCGAGGCACTGGCCGATTACAACTTCGACGAGATCCGCTTCGGCACGGCGTATCGGGACGTAGCACCGTTCGAGATCGCGACCCCGATAGTGGTCCCGGAGGTAGCAACTGGTCTATTTTATCCTGCCGGTTTTGTGATTCTATGTTGCGCCCGATTGGGGAGTCGATCAAGAAAACGCGATTCACAACTGATAACAGCAGATTGAGTCTATTGAGTCAGTCTCAATGGCAGTTTGCGTCCGCCATCTTTCGGTTGAAGGATGGCGGACACAAACTTGTTTTATAGAGGGATACTACGGTACCGCTCGTGCCAATCGTTTCGTTAGAAGTAAATGTCGATCAGCGTATTACCGAACTCGTTAAAGCTCGTCGGGTAATTTCCGATCAGGAACGGGCGAGAAAACCCCGCCGGTGCTTCGAATCGATTGTCCTGGACATACCAGTTATTGCTCCCAGAACCGGAGATGCGAAAGATGGTACTTGTCTCGAATACAGGATCGGGACCTGAGAAGGTCGTCAGTTCCGACTCTCCCAACCGCACGGTGTTGTAGGCAATGAAGAAATCCCTGCCGAGACCATTGAAGTTGATAAACGAACCCGCTCCAAAAATCCGGTTGTTCGTGATGGTACAGCCGTTCTTCTCGCCGCCAAACTCCTTGATGAACGCACCGCTTCCGTTGAACTCGTTACCATCAATGAGAGTGTTGTCGGAGCGAAGTTCGATCCCGTGCAATAAACCATTGACGTCGTACCACCGGTTATTCCCTTTCACTTCAACCGCATACCCCCCCGGTCCGCCCCCGCCTACCAGCGAGATGACATGACGGAACACATTGTTGACTATCCGCACCTCGGAAAAGCCGCCGAAAATCTCCAGATCGAAGTTCGGGGCACCATCGTTTGCCACACCGTTCGATCCTGAGTTCTGCCCGCTCCCGTTGTACGCTTGCGAATCATAAAGATCGAAATCGTTTTCGTATATGTCGATATCGCGGTTGTACGCGCCTCCTTGCTTGATTCCAAAACCTTCCGCCAACCGGTCGGTGAAGAAGGTGTTGTTATGGAACGAGGAGTCGTACACGAACTGATAGGTGATCGCCCCGGAGGACGCATCGTTGTTCGTTCCTAAATCGAGAAGCACCCCTTCCCCAAAGCCATTATTGCGAAAAGAGGAGTTTCTGACTTCATGATCTTTTCCTCCGTTGAAGAATACTGCCGCCCCACGGAATTCGAGAAATTCGATGTTCTCGATCAGCGTGTTACCCCCTGCGGGACCTTCGCCGGGGTTATCCTGACTCTTATAGTAGGGGGCGGAACGCACGATGATTCCGGCAGGCGCACTTCGATCCCCGCCATTCGTCCGGCGCCGTCCATTGATAACCAGATTACGAAACACGTTCTGGTCGGTGCTGGTCCCTTTGTCCACATTGAATAAACCGGCATTCAGCGAACGATCCCAACCGGGTCGCAAAGTGTTGTTGCCGTCGGGGTTCGGGATGTTACGCGGTTGGTTGTTCGCGTAAAACAACTGGATAGTTCCCCCGTACTCGCTGTACGAGGTGAAGTTGCTGATCTGAACCGCTTCGTCATCGGTCGCAGTGAAGGTTGGGTAGAGCCGAGGGCGGTCGCCCGCATCTGTCCCCTCAACCGTTACACCCGGTCTCACATCAAGAGCGGAGTCGATAAAATATTCTCCCGGCGGTATGAGTACGCGATCTCCGACACTCTGTGCCGAACTGACAGCATTTTTGAGGCTTGTAGCGTCGTTCGGCGCGACGTTGTAGTCAGCGGCATAGGAAGCAGTGACCGGAGCAAAGGTAGCGGTGGCGAGGAGCGATGCAATGCTCACGGCCCGAACCGTCTGGAAAAGAGAGCACGCGGCCAATGCACGCCCGTGAAACACACGAAAGAAACGAGAAACGATAGAACCATTCATAGTTGTTCCCCTTAGAACCGGTTTTTCAGGCGGATCTCCCTGTTGAGATCCGACCGGCTTCCCTGTCACAGTGAGGCCGACTTTGACCTCGTTATTTTACTTTTTGAGTGGACTAAAGATCGTAAAAGTATCTATTAGTACAAAAAAGATCTCGATCCACTCGTCACAGCAGACAACCTGGTATCGCATGAACACTTTACGGAGTACTTCGGTCCATCTGCCGACGACAGGGAAGTTTTACCCGGTACTCAGATGCGTTTCATTTCTGAAACCCAAAAAGAGATTTGTAAAATACACAATTCTCAGATTTCGACCAAGATACAAAGTCATCCGAGCGCCAGACGAAAGATTTTTAACCGCGGAGAACCGGTGTCGAATTTATAGCAGTCGATGTATACGATCCCTCACCGGGGTGATGCAGCGAGATAGACCCGGCACCAAGACTCGCATCGCCAGTGCGTTGTTCACCGTAGCGAATGATTCAGAGCAGCCGCACTTGATGAGAAGATAGATTCAGAATGAAGGGGCTGGTATTTTAATTTATTCAGCAAAAATAGGGTTTTACAAAGGCTTTCCAGTGTTCCAGCTATGTTTGATTTTCCCGTTCAGCAGTACAATCACAGCAACAATGGGGTTTGCCAAAGGTATGAGTCCGTCCGCCCGCAGAAAATATTCTCAGGGCACCCCGTTCACATCCGGGACTTGCCTCAAAACACTACCTTTTATGTCCGATACAGCCCGACCCCACCCATCTTATCTGCTCGGTTCCTCGTACTATCCCGAACAGTGGGCGCGTTCGCGCTGGATGGACGACTTCGCCAAAATGGCGGATATCGGGTTCAACACGGTGCGGATGGGGGAGTTCGCCTGGGCGTCCTTTGAACCGGAACCGGGGCGTTTCGATTTCGGCTGGATGGACTGTGCGGTTGAACTGGCAAGTCGACATGGCATCAAAACCGTGCTTTGTACACCGACCGCCGCGTTTCCGGCATGGCTTCGTCAGGCGCACCCGGAGGTGCTGGGCGGCAACGAGCGCGGCGCGTTCGACTTCGGCGCACGGAAAGGGCACTGTGTGACCGCTCCGGCGCTACTGGAAGCCAACGACCGTATTGTCACCGCTCTCGCCGATCATTACGGCGGGAGCGACGACATTCTCGCGTGGCAGATAGACAACGAACCCGGCTTTCCTTTTGCATTGTTCGACCCGGTGACGCTGGTGTCGTTCCGGGAGTGGCTCCGTAGTCGCTATGCAGCCCTCGACGCGCTCAACGACGCGTGGAAAACCGCATTCTGGAGCCACGTTTACACCGACTGGGAGCAAATCGAGTTTCCGGTGAACCGACCGGATGGCGACTGGAATCCCGGTCAATATTTAGATTACCGCCGCTTCTTTTCCGATAGTTTTCTCGCGTACCTGCGCCGTCAGGTGGACATTCTGCGTCCCCGTGCCCCGCGCCAGCCGCTATTCACGAACTGGCCCAACACATTCTGGTCGGTGGATACGTTCGCGTCACGCGCGTTTCTGGATTTTACGGCGTGGGATAACTACGCGCCCGATCCCGGGCTTTTTCCGTGGCGTAACTATTTCGGTGCATCGGGCACGCATCACGATCTTGCTCGCAATGCTTCACGCTCGCGACGTGGCTTCCTGGTCGCGGAACAGAAGGCGCAGGTAGCCGCGCACGCGGACCCGGCGGGCATCCGGTTGCAGACGTATGGCGACCTCGCGCATGGCGCGTTCGGGACGATCTTTTTCGAATGGCGTCCCCCGCTCGGCGGCGGCGAGATCGGCTACCCGTCGGTGCTTCTCCCGGACGGTTCGTTCGGACCCGCCGAGGAATCCTACCGTCGTCTCAGCAAAGAGCTGAAGCGTATCGCACCACGTCTCGACGGGGCGAGGACCGTAGCCGATATCGCAGTAATTTACTCCTACGAAAACGCCTGGGACCAGGGTTTCTGGTCGGGCGCGGACGGCTATGATACCGAGGCGACGCGTTACCATCAAGGTTTTCGTATCGGATCAGGTCGCAACGTGGACGTCATACCTCCTCCCGAGAACGACGCCGATCTTTCGGGCTATCGTATCGTCGTCGCGCCCGGACTTCGAACCGTGTCCGACAATATGGCAAATTGCCTGCTTCGCTTTGTCGATGCGGGTGGCGTCCTGGTCATCAACCGCGAGACCGGCACACGTGACGAACATAACCGGCTTCGCGAAAGCCTCCCACCCGGACCGTTCGCACGGGTAGCAGGAGTCGAAGTCGTGGCGACGGCATCAACGGCAGCGATGGCGGGGAACCTTATTGCTGGCGCGTCCGATCAGGGGGTGCGCGATGGCGGAATCGCGATTCGCCTTGCGGGAGGCGAAAGCTTTTCGCCCGCCACGCGCGTCGAACTACTGCGGGCAATTAGCCCGGACAAGTTGGAAAGACTCGCGTCGTTTACGGGCGGGCGTTTGAACGACTCCCCCGCGATCACAGTGAATCGTAGATCTGGCGGAGGAGCCGTTGTTTACGTCGCTACCGACTCGTACGAGCATCCCTTTTATGAAGAAATCGCGCGTCAGATCGGTCGCCGGTTCGGCGTATCGCCGCTTCTTCCCGAAGTCCCGCCCGGTATCGAGATCACCGAACGCGAAACTGCCACCGAACGGTTTCTGCTTCTGCTAAACCACACGCCGGAAACGCAAGTCCTGTCATTTCTGGGTGACGAGGTGTGGACGGAGATAATCGCCGAGCGGACCGTCACCGGGCGATTAGAAATCTCTCCGCTGGGCGTTGCCATCTTATCGAGGAGACACGAACAATGATCGATTATGCGTCGGTGCGGCGACGGTTACATGCGCTGGCAGCACACCGGCGGGACAATGGCTTCGACACGTCCGCTATAGCCGCAGAGGTCGATACCTTGCCGGATAGTCTCGACGCCGCCATCGGGTTCGTCGCCCGCTTGAATGCGCTGACCTACCGGGATGCTATTCTCACCCATCGTGGCACAGGCGTTTACGCGACGATGTGGACGGCAGCCGCCATAGCCCATGCCCTGACCGCGCCCGAAGATCCGCTCGATATTCTCCGGGTGGCCAACCGGTACATTCCCCAACGAAGTCGGTTCCACGAAGCGATGGAAACCGGACTCCGACTTGTCGAAGGGGCACCCGATTGGCGTTCCGCGTATGACGCGATCCATTCGCGTCTGGGTGACGGCGTTTCGGGCAGCCATTGTTGCGTGTACGAAGAGTCGGCGACACTCATCAATACACTCAAGCACGCCCGGCGTGTAGACGAGGGGATCTGTCTACAGGTGATGCAAGGGAACGACACAGACTCGTATGCGGCGACAGCGGGCTCCCTCCTCGGCGCGTATCTGGGCGCGGGGACCCTGGACGAAGCCCGATGGGTCGCCCCGTTCCGCGACACGTTGCGCACCGCGCTCGCCTGGTTTTACGAGCCGTCACTGTCCGCCATCGCACGACGTATGGGAGGTCTCCCGCGCCGCCTCGTGTCCGGCGAAACGACCGGGACGACGATAAGTGAATGGAAATGACCGGGGCAATCCCCGAGATATTTTACCGAACGGGCGACCGGAGAGTCGTCCGCAACGCCAGCACCAGCGAACGCAGGGCGGAATAGCGCGCAAGACTCTCGATCCGCGAGCGAAAGAAAAAATGAGCAATACTACAATCATCTCAACCGAAGAAAAAGCGGCGGGGTATCTGTCCGACGCTTCACTCCATCAGGCAGTCACTGCGGTAAACACGGACGGCTACGTCATTCTGGGAAACGCGGTCGACGTGGCGCACCTGGATATATTACTGGAGCGGACTCTTTCCGACCTGGAACAGATACTGGCACGTAAGGATGTGCCGTTCAACTTCAACACCGGCAACGTGCAACAGGACCCGCCGCCCTTCGCGCCGTACCTGTTCGACGACGTTTTGAAAAACGAGTTCGTGATCCAGATCACGCGAGCGATTCTCGGAGACGGCGTAAAGAATATCATGTACAGCGGGAACACCGCGCTACCGGGGGGGACGCGACAACCGGTCCATCCGGATGGCGGGCAACTCTGGTCGGGGCTGACGCACCCCACCCCGGCTTACAACCTCGTCGTGAACGTCCCACTCGTGGCTGTTTCGCCCGCGAACGGATCGACGGAGTTCTGGCCGGGTACCCACCTCGACACCGGCGATTTTCTTCAAAAAGGCTCCTTGCGCGTTTCCGAGGACGACCTCGAAAAGCGTGCCGCACAGGTGCCGCCCTTCCAACCGACGATCCCCCGCGGGAGTGTCGTCATCCGTGACCTGCGCATGTGGCACGCGGGCATGCCGAACACGACCGATCAGCCGCGCCCGATGATCGCGATGATCCACTCGGCAGGCTGGTGGGGAAGTGGCGCGTTCGGCGCCCCGCGCGCCTCCGCGCCGTTTTTCGAGCACCCCGACTTGCGCTTCGCCGTGCAATACACAGACGGCGCGTCGGACTACATCACGAACAATCAAGCCTACGACCTGCGGAAATAGGTGCAGGCGTCACTGGACCATTCGAGGAAGAAAGGGGAATAAATGCGAATCATACTCAAGCCGGGGGGCTTTTTGGTTGTCATCGCCGCACTCTGCGGGCTGGGAGCGATCGCCTTCAAAGGTATCCTTTCCCGAGACACAGAGCCATCCGTCGTGTCGATAGCACCAGCGAATCCGAATATCGCCGTCAACCCGGCGATGACGGTTGTGAGCAAAGAGGCGGCGGGTCTTCCCGAGGGGTGGGGAATGCTCTGGACAGGGCGAGGCAAAGTTTTCGCCCGTCAGGACAGGAAGAATTACCATAGCACACCCGCATCCTTGCGAATCGACTCCGACAAAACTGGCGGATATGGTCAGATCGCGCAGTACTTCGGTGCCAAGTCGGGCGATCGCTTCAAGGTCAAGGGGTTTTTTCGGAAAGCCGGTTCCGTCTATGCGGCGGCGGGGATGCAGTCCTTCGCGGGCGGCGGTGTGCCGATAGGGTTCGACACTATCATCGCGGGCGACGACAGAGAAGACTGGCGGTATTTTGAAAAGATAGTCACGGTCCCTCCGAAAGCAGAGGGATTCAGCGTAGTTCTCAGTGTCGACGCGCGTGACAACTACGGGACGGCGTGGATGGATGACCTCGTGGTGATCCCGCTTCCATAGTGATCCCATCCGTAAAATGGCATACCTCGACTCCAGTAATAATGTCGGATAAGTAACCCGATTCATAGGAGGGTAACAACCGGACTCACCGATCAATCTGGTCCTCATCCAGCCCGAGCGAACCTTTACAACCGGGGGTGATTACGGTGCCCGGACGGACGACGTTGACATGCATTCTCCGGTCCTTCAGCTCCACCGACCAGATTCTGGCAAACGACCGCAAAGCGGCCTCCGTCGCCGGGTAGACGCCGAAAGACGGCACACCGAGAACGGAGACCATGGAACCATTGATGACGACTGCCGTGCCGCCAGCCGAAAGCTGATCGTCCCGCCATAGTCCTGGGCATAGAGGGAGTACCCCGTTAGCCCGAGCGTTTGGGCGAACTCATCGACGATGTCGGTCAGGTTAGCGAACGTATATCCCGAACTCGTCCACGCCGCCCGCCACAGATTCAAGGGGGACAGCAGGTTCGATGGTTTCTCAGGTTTTCAGAATAGTCATGGCAGCGGTTCCTTTGGGTCTTCCTCAGCGCGTATTGCGGTGTCGGCAGCGAAGTCTGGGGCGGAGCGGAACCCATCCGCTTTTGGGTCATTGGGTGTCAGGAAGCGGTGAGGGACCGCGAAACGGACGACGCCATAATCAAGGGTCTGGTGGCTTGCATTGACAAGTTCGATCAAAACCTTGTGCGATCCGGCAGGTAGCCC
>JACMMA010000746.1 GCA_014379275.1 Armatimonadota bacterium
CATTGATCTTGATCGTTGTCAGCCTTCCCGCGTTGGAATCCTCGCTGCGGAGCTGGTGTAGCCGCTTGTAGGCACGGATGAGCGTTTCCTGGTCCAGTTCCTCCGCCTCGGCAACGTTCCTTGTGAGACTGAAGGCGTGGCGGCGCAGTCGCGGACGGTGCGGTTCGACGAAACGCTCGTACTGTGCCGCCGTTGCACCACTCGTTCGCATAGATGTGTCACTGGTTTGCATAATTTTTCTCCTCGACGATACAAATTTTCTGTCTGCAATCGTCCGTGATGTCAGAACTATAGATGGTCGCCTATGTCGGCAGGCGGCTTGGCGGCAACGCCGACCGATCGGGGCTCTGCCACTACACGAACCCCGGCCCGCGTCTGTACCTCGGTCTCACCGGAATGATATATGGAACGCATTTAAAACCTCCTCATCACGTAACGTTTTGACTTTCTCGCAAGCATGGGGTGGTCCTTCGTCACCGCCTGGGCAGTGCGACGCGTCGTTTTCGCCTGATGGGCAAGGAGATAGTCCGTGCCCATATAACCCAGCGTCACGAACAGTACCACCAGGGCACCGATCAGATTAGGCGGGCCGGGCAAGGGAATATCGAAGCGTCGGCAGCCAATTCCGATGCACAGTCCCAAAAATAGCCCGAGAAGGTTTGGAATCATTCTGCTCATCCTTTCATCTCCGTGACATTCCTGAGTAGTGCCCTGCCGTGATCGGGGGATTCCAATCGCGCGATAAGTAGGCAAGCATCATCATGGAATGTTCCTCCCGCAAAGGCGCGTGCATCCTCAACGATCCGTAGCCCGCGCTCATACAGTGACATCCGTTTGTCCGGTCCTGACGGTTCCCTCCGCCGCGCGATCCGCGCCAGACCTTCCATACCGAGAAACGAACTGCCACGGGAGCCGGGCGGATCGCCGGGGAGGAAATGCCGTGCCTCGGTGATCCCATCCGTCGCCAGTAGCACGGCATCCCCCGGTTCAAGCTGCTCCGTGGCTGTCTCGTAGCATAGTCCGGGGCAGAGGCCGAGTGCCGGGCCGAGGACCGATACCGCACGGTTCGTACCTCCTATCCTCAGTAGGAGAGGCGGCTCCCCGCCCGCACACAGGCAGGTGATTTCCCCCGTCAGGCTGTCCAGCACAACCAGCGTAAGGGTGACGAAAGTGCCCACATCGCGCCGCCCTAGAGACCGGGCGGCACAGGCGAAGTCATTCAGGCAGGAAAGCGCGTGACGCGGGTCGTCGTGTTCGCGCAGAAACGCCCGCAGCGCGAAACGGACCTCCGCGATGCGCTCCGTGGCGGCGAGCCCCTTACCGGAGGCGTCCGCGACAGTCAGCGCGATCCGGCTACCGGTCAGCGGGAAGGCATCGACGCTGTCACCGCCGACGCTCGCCTCATCCATCGCGGCCTCGTAGAACGTTTCGACCGACAGTCCGCACAGCGTCTCACGGGGATGCGACCGCAGCAGCACACCCTGAAGGATTTCTGCTATCCGGCGATCCCGCTCGCGGGTAAAGGCGGAACCGCCACTGACAAACGGATCGTGAACGGGACTTATCATAGGATACTCTCCATGGTCTCTCCGGACAGGGGAGGAGTGGTCGGGACAGCGTCAGGTGCGCCGCCGGAAAGCAGGCGGCGGCGTGCGGCAAGGTTCAGAGTGCCGACAGCCAGGGCGGCAAGAACAAGATTTGCCGCGACAAAGCAGGGAACCGCGATAACTGCAGGCGGTCCATTGTCGCCACGCTCGATCGTCCGGAGTGGAGCGGTGGCAAGAGCCGTCGCACCGAACGAGAAGGACCAGTAGGAGGGAGAAAACGACTGCCGACCAATCCACGGAAGCAGGCGAAGCAGAAGCAGCGCCTGCAGTAGTCCGTAGCCGAGCAGAGCGTAGGCAACCAGGCCCGGCGGTCCGACCGTTACGCTCAGATAGGCGACTGCCCCCACCATCGGCGGGGCGAGCTGAATTCCCAGCGTCGGGCGTAGTGCTGCGGGCAAGACCGGCCCGGTATAAAGTCGGTGGAGCAGGACCGACTCGATAGCCAGCCAGGAAAAGACCCCCGCTCCGAACGCGAGCCGTCCCCAATCGGAGTATCCAAGGGCGGATGCCGCGATTGCCGTAACGAAAGTGCCCGCCACGGCAGGCAAGTACGGAACCGGCGTGGTCGCGCCGGGATCGCGTCCCCCCTGCCATAACCTCCCCGTGCGCCATAGCGCGAACCAAAGCGTGAAAGATGTTCCGGCAGCAAACAAGTAAGTTGCAGTCGGACGGCTATACGGAAAAGCGGCGACAGCAACCAGCGATGTCGTCACACCGACCAGACCGAGGAAGCAGCACTGGACCGGGTCGTTGGCTTCGCGCAGAGCCGCCTCCCGCGCCACCAGCCACTTCGCCCCGAACAGAACGATGAGAACCGCAAAGACCAGCGTGCCCGAAACCATCAGGAACTCACCGATCCACGCGGGCATCACCCAGACCCGGTGAGCCGCGCGCCATGCTCCGCCGAGACCGAGAAGACCCAAAACCATTCCGAAAAAGGAGGCGGGAACAAGGGGTAGCGATAGTACCAACGCCTTATGTGGTCTCCGGACCACTGTCAGACGTGGCGAGAGCGGTAAAACTGTCGGCATCATTTCTTCTCCACTGTCGATTCCGTGTTGGCGAGACGGATAGTCCGGTCGTGCCGGGCAAAAAGTGCCCGGCATGAACCATTCGCGGTGTGTCCGGCTTGGCTTACCGCGCGACGTTTCGGCGCAGGAAGTTTCGCATTAAACCTGCCATCTTCGCCCCGTCCTCCTCCAGCGCGAAGTGACCGGTGTCGAGCAGGTGAAATTCCAGGTTTCTGAGGTCCCGCTTGTAGGGTTCCGCGCCTTCGGCAGGGAAGATAGCGTCGTTCTTGCCCCAGATGATCAGCGTCGGCGGCTGGTGCTTGCGGAAGTACGCCTGCCATTCCCCGTACTGCGGCGGGTTGCTGCCGTAACTATGCATAAGCGCGAGCTGAATCTCCGCGTTTCCAGGGCGGTCCAGAAGCGGCTGGTCGATGTTCCAGTTGTCGGGACTGATGTCCTCGATATTTCGGACGCCGTTGGTATACTGGAAGATGGTTCCTTCGCGGGAGCATATACCACGAATGTACTTTTCGGACTCCTCGTTCTTCTGTTTCCAGTATGCCTTGATCGGCTTCCAGAAGTCGTTGTCGATGCCCTCATCGTAGGCGTTGCCGTTCTGGATAATCAGTGCCTGAACCCGCTTCGGATGCCGTACCGCCAGGCGGAAGCTGACCGGACCGCCGTAGTCTTGGGCATACAGGCTGTATTTCTCCAACCCGAGGCGTTCGGTGAACTGCTCGATCACGTCTGTCAAGTTCGCAAAGGTGTAATCGAACTCGTCCACCGTGGGCATCGAACTGTTGCCGAAGCCCGGATAGTCCGGCGCGATGAGGCGGAACTCATCGGCAAGAGCGGGAATCAGGTTGCGGAACATATGAGAGCTTGTAGGAAAGCCGTGGGGCAACAGGATAACGGGAGCATCTTTCGGTCCGGCTTCGCGATAGAAGATGTCCAGCCCATTGATCTTCACGGTCCGGTAGGCGATGGCGGGCGAGACCAATTCCAGCGGCACAGCGGGTTCCGTGTCGAGAGCGAGGGGCGCCGGGGCGCCGGTTTCCAGGGTAGTCATGGTAAGGGTTCCTTCTTGTTTGTTAGTGACTCTTGTCAGGTTGGCCGGGAGCGGCACGGAATCCGTCGGCTTTGGGGTTGTTGGGCGTCAGGGAGCGGTAGGGCACCTCGAAGCGGACGACACCATAGTCAAGTGTCTGGTGAGCAGCGTTGACAAGCTCGATCAGAACCTTGTGCGGTCCGGCAGGCAGACCCGTGATGACAAGAGGCTCGCCGCTTGCGTCCAGCCAGTGCCAGGGGGTGTCGTCCACGGTGACATGAATGTGCCCAATGCGAGGCGAGACCGCGAGTGCAGGCGGACCGAACACCGGTACGATCCGGACGTTCTCCGCCGGAGGCTCGCCGGTGATCGGAACGACAGAAACAGGACCGAGCACGTCGCGGACGGTCTGCCCCGCCGTCGGCGAGGTTTCCGTGGGCGGCTCCGGAGTCGGCGGGACTGCCGGGTCGGGGTTCGCATTGCTACCCTTGGGCATCACAACGGGACCACCGCTTGATTTACCGGTCTGGACTTGGTCGGCGGCGGTGATTATCGCGGCAGTGACGGCTTTGGGATCTGCGAGCATAACCACATGGCTCGTGGGTACTTTGATGAGTTTCGCCCCGATTCGGGCCGCCATCGCCGCCTGAAAACTGGGGGCGATCATGTGATCTTTTTCGCCCATCACCCACCAGGACGGCTTGTCATGCCAGGCCGCGTGTGTGACTTTGTCGTCCAGGTACCCGCTGAACCACGGCACCTGCGTAGCAACTATCAACTCCTTCTCGGTCTGCGAAAGGTCCGGGGCGAAGTCGTTCCGGATGGTCGATTCGGGCAGGGTCAGGTTGCCTGCCTCGTCCTTTATCAGGGTCGCCGCCCACGGCGCGGCGGGCTGCCCCGCCTGCAGGTCATTAATGGACTGGCCGCTGTCGGGGGCGTTGGCGGAGACGAACACC
>JACMMA010000747.1 GCA_014379275.1 Armatimonadota bacterium
GTTGTCGAACTTCGGCGTGCGGTCGAACGTGTATAAACCATTCTCCTCCGGGTACACGTCGGTCAGTTGCGTGTAGCAGTAACCGAACATGTTCGGGTCGTCGAGGAGCGAGTCGATCAGTCCTTCGAAGCGGGCGTAAAACTCGTCCAGGTTTTTCACCCGCGTCCCGTAGCCCCACGACTCCTTGTTCTCGAACGCCGCCGGGTTCCACCAGATGCCGCCGAACTCCGAAACGAAGTATGGCTGCCCGCGGTACGCGATGTTAGTCGGCTGGTTGTTCCACCCCTTGTTGACGAACGGTTTGTTTTCGGCGAGTCCGGCGTGGTTCTCCTTGAACTTCTCCGGGTCCTGTTCGTAATCGTGGCTGTCGTAAATGTCGGACTCCTGCACCCGGTGCGCGTAGCCCGACGAGTCCAGGACGGGGCGGCTCGTGTCCATCGCCTTGCACGCCAGGAACATGCCGCGGGTCACGTCGTCCAGATCCGTGATGCTCTCCGAGTTGTTCTGCCAGGTCTCGTTCATCGGGCACCAGCCGATGATGGAAGGGTGCGAATAGTCCCGCTCCAACGCTTCCAGAAACTGGGCGACATAGGTCGGTCCCGGTTTCTGGTGGTTCCAGTACGGTCCGTATTCGGCGCAGCCCCAGTCGCCGAACTCGCCCCAGACGAGGTATCCCATCCGGTCCGCGTGGTACAGGAAACGCTCCTCGAACACTTTCTGGTGTAGCCGTGCGCCGTTGAACCCGGCGTCCAGGGACCGCTGAATGTCCGCGACCAGTTCGGCGTCGGTCGGCGCGGTCATCACCGATTCGATCCAGTACCCCTGGTCCAGAATAAGCCGCTGGAACACCGGTCTGCCGTTGATCTTCACTTTCTTGCCGTCGATGGCGACCGAGCGCAAACCAGCGTACGATTCCGCCTTATCCACCAGCTGACCATCCGCGTCCACCAGTTCGACCGTCACGCCATACAGGTGCGGGTCTTCCACACTCCACAGCCGCCGCCGACTCTCCGGAATCGCCAGGTCCAGGCGCGGCGCGAGGTCGAGATCGGCGCGTATCTCCCCGGCGACGACAACCCCGTCGTTGTCGGTAAGTATGGCACGGAGACGCAGGCCCGGCGCGTTCTGCGTGATCGGTTGTTCGAGGCGGATCATGCCGTTAGCGAGATCAGGCGTCAGGCGCGGGCGTTTCAGGGCGGATTTCACCGGCACCGGTTCCATCCAGACCGTCTGCCAGATGCCGGTCGTGCGCGTATAAAAGCAGGAGTAGGGCGCGTACTGGTTGGACTGCTTGCCCATCGGCTTCGGCTCGTTGTGTTTATCGCGGGCGCGGACGACGATCACCGCGTCCTCGCCCGGCTTGGCGACCCCGGCGAGCTCGGCGGTGAACGGGGTAAACCCGCCGCGGTGCCGGGCGACTTCGATGCCGTTCACCCAAACAGTGGCGTCATAGTCCACCGCGCCGAAGTGCAACAGCACGTTGCGCCCGGTCCACTTCTCCGGGACAGCCACAGTGCGCCGGTACCAGACGGCGTTCAGAAAATCGGGGTGGTAAATACCGGACAACTCAGACTCGGGGCAGAACGGCACAGTGATTTTGTCGGTCAGGGTGCGGTCCTTGAAGCCGCGCTGGGCACCGGAATCGCCGTAATCGGCTTCGAACTCCCACGTTCCATTCAGGCAAAGCCAGTCGGCGCGTACGAACTGCGGGCGGGGGTATTCCGGGCGGGGAACATCACTCATGAAAAGGCAGGCTCCTTCATAGCCACAGGGCATAGATTGAGGGGACAGGCGGACCTGTCCCCTCATTACATAACGTATGTTCGACAAAACGCAGGACTATCCTAACATGGCGGCGGATCGGTCGCCATACTCGACAGCATCTCTAGTGGCGCAGTCCGACTGGCGACCAGGCACCGCAACAATCACCCGTGTTGCAACAATTTCTCGACGCGCACAATAGTGCCGTGAGGAAAGTTAGGCTGATAGTCCACGCGGTCCGCGAGCATTTCGACCATCGGTATACCCCACCCCCCGATCCGCTCTCCGTTCCCCTCGTGGGTGCGCGGAGTACCCGGCGGTAACACACGGTCCCGGGTAAAACCCACCCCCGAATCCGTCACCTTGACCGTCGCCATGTCGTCCGACAGAGTAATTTCTACACCGAAGACGGTTCCCTGCGCGTGACAAACGGCATTCGTGGCCAGTTCACCGACGAGCGTTTCGATATCATCCACATCTTGCGGGAAAACTTTGAACGCCCCCAGAACGTCGCGGCTGAGATGCCGGACCAGCGCGACATGCGATAAGTCCTCCGGTAGACTTAGCGTTAAAGTAAATTGCATTCGATATGGATCTCCGTGTACGTGATTGCCTCAAAACTGCCCAGCCTTTTCTAAATCTTCCCACATTAATTTCGGCTCACAGGGTATGTACCCATTCGTGGCGCCGTTGAACGTTTTTACTGAGCGCCTTCCTGTGAGATGCTACTGAACATCCCGACATAGAACGAGATCACGATATAAGCGACCACACACGCGGCGAGAAGTAGCGCGAGAACGCCGGTAGCGACGGCCACCTGATGGGCTTTGGCATCCGCCTCGCCTTCCAGATAATCCGCGACCTTGTTCATCATTGTATCGAGCGAACCAGTCTGCTCGCCGGTACGCGCCATTTGAACCGCTAGCGGGGACAGCAGACCGGAGCGTGCCAGCATCTCCGAAAACCCCGCTCCGGTGTTCAGCAGGGGCGCGA
>JACMMA010000748.1 GCA_014379275.1 Armatimonadota bacterium
CCGAAGACTCCCTCCCGGATCGCGTCCAAACATGGATACGGAACGCCGTAGACCCCGCCGCGACCGTCCGCGCGACCGAACGGTTGCACGGCGGTACGTCGTCGCTCCTGCACGCCGTGTCGCTGGACACCGCCACCGGCACCCGAGATTTCGTCCTGCGGCGGTTCGACAACGTGCAATGGCTACGCGAGGAACCGGACTTGGCGCGGCACGAGGCGGAAAGCCTGCGTCTCGCCGTGCGCGTCCGGGAGGATACTCCGGAGGTCGTCGCGTTCGACGAGACCGGGAGCGGTTGCGGCGCCCCGGCGGTGCTGATGACCCGGCTCGGCGGCGCGGTCGTTCTGAGCCCGCCGGACGGCGCCGCCTGGCTGGACGGATTGGCACGGTCTTTATGCCGCATTCACGCCGTGGATGCGGGCGACTTTCCCTGGAAATACTTCACCTACACCGACCTCGCCGCGTTCGGAACGCCAAGCTGGTCCCGTTGCCCCGAACACTGGAGTGCCGCCATCGCCGTTGCTCGGGGACCACGCCCCTCCTACCCGCCCCGCTTCATCCACCGCGATTACCACCCCGCGAACGTCCTGTGGCAAAGCGGGGCGGTTAGCGGCATCGTGGACTGGGTGAACGCGTGCGCGGGACCCGCCGGGATCGACGTCGGACACTGCCGCGTGAACCTCGCCCAACTGTTCGGGGTAACGACCGCCGACGCGTTTCTGTCCGCTTACGAAAAATATGCCGGGACCGCGTTCCGGTACGACCCGTACTGGGACATCGTTTCGTTGCTGGATGGATCCGAGGGCGAGCCCTCGGTGTACGCGGGGTGGACCGCGCTCGGCGTGACCGGACTCACCGACACGCTGATGCGCGACCGGTCGGACGATTATCTTTCGAGTCTCGTGGTACGGGCGGCTGAATTCACGGGCGCATGACGCGAAGCCGGTATAATTACGGCTAGCGGCTGGCGAATTTTTGAAGATGAAACGCTCCGGGACGTACTAAGCCTGGTAGAAGCCCGAAGAAAGAATCGGCGTGGTGCGGGGTTCGGAACCCCGCACCACGCGGCTATCGACGGTTGTAAAGGCTGAATGAAGATGACTCTCAAAAAACGCTGGTTGATAGGCGGTGTGGCGGCGCTCACGGTCGCGGCGGCGGCGGGCGCCGTGCGGATGAAAGACAAACTGTTTCGGTACACAGGAGTAACGGCGATGGCGAGTGTTGCCACGGTAGAAAACAACAGCCTGGGAGCGGCGGCGGCGCAGAAAACGACGCCCGGCGAGGACGACCTTCCCGGCTTGCGCTTCCGGCTTTCCGAGGGGAAACCCGCGCTCGGCGGGGATGCCGACGCCGTGCCGCTCGCCGACACGACGCCGCTCTCAAACGCCGACGCCGACCGTATCCTCGACCGGCTCAAGGCGGTCGGGGCGAAGCCGGGCGATGTGAAGGATTTCGCACTCCGTGAAGGCTCGCTCCCGCCGCCGCGTGCCGGTCAGACGATCCCGATCCCTTTCCCCCCGCCGCCGTCCCAGGGCAGTGCACCGGTCGTCGAAACTGGACCGCTCACGGTCCGGCGTGTCCAGCCCGAGGGGGATGTCCCCCTCGCCGACCGCGTTTCGGTCACGTTTTCGCAACCGATGATCCCGGTCACCAGTCAGGAAGAAGCCGCGAAAACGGTTCCCGTACGACTCACCCCGGAAGTCCCCGGAACATGGCGCTGGCTCGGGACACAAACCCTGATCTTCGACGCGGGTTCCGGGAAACGGTTGCCGATGGCGACGAGTTACACACTGACGATTCCGGCGGGGACGAAATCCGCGACGAACGGCGTGCTCGCCGAGGCGAAGACGGTGGCGTTCCAGACGCCCACGGTCCGACTGATAGACCATCTGCCAAATAACGGACTGCCCCAGCCGCGACAGCCGCTGATCTGGCTCGCGTTCGACCAGCGTGTGGACCCCGACGCCGTACTGAAAACCGTCACGCTGGACGCGGGCGGTAAAAAATACGCCGTGCGTCTCGCCACCGACGCCGAACGAGGGAGAGAAGGCGAACTCAAGTGGCGCGGCAACGTTCCCGAAGACCGGACCGTTGCGCTCAAACCCACCGAACCGCTCCCCACCGAAACGTCGGTGAGGGTACAGATCGGACCGGGCACCCCGTCGCTCGAAGGTCCGCGCAAAACCGATTCCGCGCAAAACATCGACTTCGCGACGTATGGCGCCCTGCGCCTCATCCGGACGCACGGAGACAACAACCCGCCGGGAGGAAGCTGGAGTCTGCAGTTCAACAACCCGCTCGACCCGGACGCGTTCGACCCCGAAACGATAAAAATTACACCGAAGATAGGGGGCGTACGGGTCGCGCCGAGCGGGAATTACATCAGCATCTCCGGTTTGACTAAAGGACGTACCACGTACACCGTGACGGTACCGGCGACGCTCAAAGACGCTTTCGGGCAGACGCTCGGGAAGGCGGAAACCAGGACTTTCAAGGTCGGTCCGGCGACCCCGTATCTGGTCGGTCCCCAGCAAAACTTCATGGTGTGTGACCCCTCGGCACCGGCACGGGCGGTCTTCCAGAGCGTCAACACGCCCTCGGTGAAGATCAAGCTGTACGCCGTGAACGAGAGCGACTGGCCCGCGTACCTGACCTATCGGAACCGGGGATACCGGGATAAAGGTACCCTGCCGGGTCGCCTCGTATCGGATCAGACCGTCGCCCTGAAAACCGAGAAGGACGCCTTCGGCGAGACCAGCGTTCCGGTCGGTGCGGCGCTCAAGAACGGTTTAGGCAACGTCGTCGTGCACTGGGTGTCCACGATCCGCCGCCGCAAGGACGAGGAACCGGATCAGGGAGTCGTCTGGCTCCAGGCGACGAAAATCGGGCTGATGGCACAGGCAGACGCCACCGATCTGTACGCGTGGGTGACGGACCTCGCCAGCGGCAAACCTATCGGCGCGGCGGACGTGAAACTGGACGGCGTTTCGCGGAAAGGCACGACCGGTCCCGATGGCCTGGCGGTGATAGCCCTTCCCGATAGCGGAAGCAAGCAGCTTACCGTGCGGCGCGGCGACGATACCGCGTTCCTGCCGTCGAGCGACTACGGATACAACGGGTCTTCGTGGATACGACGCGGGCAGAGCGACGAACAACGGTGGTTCCTTTTCGATGACCGCAAGCTATACCGCCCTGGCGAGACGGCGCGGGTCAAGGGCTGGGTGCGCGTTCAAAAAGCGGGCAAGACGGGTGACCTGGCACTGCCCACCGGCATGACCAGTGTTTCCTGGACGCTGAACGACGCCGTCGGGAACGAAATCCGCAAAGGCACCGCGCCCGTGAACGCCTGGGCGGGCTTCGACATCACGCTAGAACTTCCCAAAACAATGAACCTCGGATACGCGCAGTTGCGGGTGAACGATGGGTATCACTCGTTTCAGGTTCAGGAGTTCCGCCGCCCCGAGTTCGAGGTGAGGGCGAAGAACGAGACCGCCGGACCGCACGTCGTCGCGGACCCGAAGGGCGCGGATATTTCCGTGTCGGCGAAATACTACGCGGGCGGGTCGCTCCCGAATACGCCCGTGACATGGAGCGTGAACGCGTCAGCGACGACCTATACGCCGCCGGGACGCGAAGAGTTTACGTTCGGGAAGTGGACCCCGTGGTGGGGCAGTTTCGGCGGCGACATTTACGACGGCGGGTACTCCGGCATTAGTTATCGACGGGGACGGATGGGTTTGCCCGGCGGCGCGAACGGCGGACCGGCGCAACACATCGGGCGGACCGGCGGCGACGGCACCCATTATCTACACCTCGATTTCGACGCCGTCCGTCCCGCGCAACCCTACACCGTCAGCGCACAGGCGGTGATTCAGGACGTCAACCGGCAGACACAGGCGGCGAACGCTTCGCTGATCGTCCACCCGTCGGAGCGCTATGTCGGTCTGCGCGGCAAGAACCTGTTCGTGGAAAAAGGCAAGAAATTAACCGTCGAAACCGTGGTCTGCGACA